>JBFWMT010000033.1:0-26856 GCA_050251415.1 Anaerotignaceae bacterium
ATCAGCATATGTAACAGTTGCGTCATATGTTTCTCCGCTTTGCCATCCCTTATAAAGCAATGCCCCTGTTGATTTCTCACCGTCAATTTTCACCACTGTGCTGCTTGATAAATAGACTGTTTTATCGCCAATCTTTATGCTGTCACTACCCATTTTAGCAATTTCGCCGCTTGTTCTGTCATAACTATCTTGGTCAAGGTCAACCAAAACCTTTACAACCTCATCATTTTTGTTAAATGTAAGGGTCACACCTGTTTCCCCGGTTTCATAAATGGACTTAAGGTAAGACACACTTTCTGTGGTTCCACCGTTAAATTTAATAATAACGTCCTCGTCCATCAGACATTTTCTGCTAATCCCTGCGCTTGTAAATATAGTGATATATGTGTCTGTAAGGTTCGTTATAACACCTGTATCGTTATCCTCAAGCACTGCCTCAATTTTGGATACCTTTCTGCTGCTATTAAGGTAAACAGTTGCTGTAAGGGTAGTCCCGTCCTCAAATTTGTCGACAAGCTTACTATAGGTTATATCCTCATCTTCGTAGGTTACTGTAGGGTCTTCCTCGAAATAATAGGTTTTTACTTCCGTGTCGGAAATTGCAACTACAATTTTTTCATCTGTAACTTTTTTCAAAAATCCGGTAACGCTTCCACCAAGCTGAGATACTGTTACCACCATTTTTTCTATCTCACCATCATCCAATGTAGCTGTAACGTAAAGCTCAATAGAGTCATCGAAAGCATCTATAAGCTTACTTATTCTGGAGGTTTCACCCTCGTACCTCACAGTTACATAGTCTGCATAATCATAAGTCTTTGCAGAGCCACCTGTTCGTTTAATTGTAATTTCATCTGAGTCAATTTCAGTAATTGTTCCCTGAACCGTGTTTTCAAGGCCCGAAGCCGAAACTGCAGTTACTGTGCCATTAGAAAGTTTTACAACTACGTCAACAGTTACACCATTATCGATGATTTTTGTAATTTTGTTAATTGCTGATGCTTCATCGTTAAGTGAAATTGATACGTTTGTTGCCAATGGATAAATTGCTGTTCCTCCTTTTTCAAGGTTGACAGTTATTTTTTCACTGGTCATATAGTTTATTGTACCTGTAACAGATTCACTGGACTCATTAATAAAATCAAAATTAACAACGACACTTGTTACTGTATCGTTCATGTAATTCACCGTCACATTATCACCCGCCGTAAGCTCCACAAAGCTTACCGTTTTGCCATTATAGGTTGTTGGTGTTGATTTATTACCATTAAGCACAAGCTTTGTTCCATCACTAAGAGTCATTGTTATTTTTCTTACACCATCATTATCCAAAACAGTAATAATTGTGCCTGTTGCACTAGCACCATCTGTATTTACTTTCTCCCCTGAAACAACAGAATATGTTTTTGTAGTAACAACTGCCATTTCAGCCCTATTTATAAGGTTTTTAGGGTTAAAATTTTTATCGTCATCCCCAACAAGTATATTAAGCTCAGATAAAAGATTCACATATGGCACAGACGACGAAGATATTTGGGATTTATCTGCAAAGGTAAGCACAGGGTTATCCTTGATGTCATATTCTGAACTTAATGCCCTACCGAAAATAACGGCAACATCCTCACGGGTAGCATTGTTATTTGCTCCTTTAGTGGTCATAAATCCGCCTAAATCTGTAACAGATATCATCTGATTTTCCAATGCATAGCTTACAGCTTCATGTGCCCATTCTGGTATTTTGTATCCACTCATCACACTTTTCCACTTAGCTGTGGTTGCCTGTGATAGTTCTGCCTTACCCTCATTTTTAAGTATATTGTAAGCAAGCTGAACTGTTTCGCAGTATGTAACTTTATCCTTAGCCCTAAAAAGGCTCGTTCCATCACCATTTTCCTCGCCTACCATAAGGCCCAACTCAGCAACCTTTGTTACATAGTTTTTTGCACCGTCCCATGGTACATTATTAATGTCCGAAAATGTTATTGCTGCCATGCTAATTGTTGTAGAACTAACCGCAACCACCGCTGACAGTAAAACCGCTATTGTTTTTTTCATGTTAAGCCCTCCTGTGCAAATTTTAATAAATTTTGTAAAATTATAGTTAACTATACTAATATTAACACAATCGGTTGTATTTTCCTATACGAACAGTCCATTTAATTCTTAAAATTTCAATAAAAATAGGTTGGCACACAAATATTAAAAAATATTTGCATGCCAACCCTTAAAAATATTCTTACCAAATATCTCCTGACATATCCTCCATCATATTTTCTGCTTTGTTGATTGCTTTTTTGCCTTTCTTCATCATTTTGCGTTTTGCAGTGGAATTATGCATGGTAAACTCCAAGCCAACCATTCCCAAAACAGAACCTATAAGCATCCCTCTAGCAAATTTATTCATAAAAATTCATCCCTTTCCATAAAAATACACCTTTAACACAACTATAAACTACACACTTATTATTGAAAAAAAGCTCCGTTTTTAAACAACCAATTATTACTGCTTTTATATTTTTTTCTTTTTTTTAATTTTTCTATTGCAAAATTTTTTTAGTGTGTTATAATGGTCACTATCTTCAAGAAAGACAATTGTACACGGTTAAAACAACAGTGACAAAAGCTAAACCTATTAAACTATTCAGAGATTCGGTGGTTGGTGCAAACCGATTAGCAAATTAGGTGTTCCACTTTTGTAGTTGCCGATGATAAATCGGAAGGGGCTGCCCTTTACAGCAGGAAGAGAGGATGCGCATATTTTTGGTATGCAAGTCAATTCGGGTGGCACCACGGGAGAAGAATATACGGCTCTCGTCCCTAATATACCTATAGGGACGAGAGCCTTTTTTTATACAAAAATATCAATCAGTTTTCTATTTCAAGGAGGAAAATATATGAACAGAGTATTTAATTTTTCAGCAGGTCCATCAATGTTACCACTAGAAGTGCTTGAAAAAGCGCAAAAGGAATTTGTATCCTATGGTACAAGCGGAATGTCTGTTATGGAAATGAGCCATCGCTCAAAAGCATACGAAGAAATTATTTTTGGGGCAGAGTCAACATTAAGAGAACTGATGGCAGTGCCAGATAACTACAGCATTTTGTTCCTTCAAGGCGGCGGCAGTACACAGTTTTCCATGGTTCCTTTGAACCTTATGAACAAAAATAACAAGGCAGATTATGTTAAAACAGGTCAGTGGAGCAAAAAAGCCATCGAAGAAGCAAAAAAATATGGCAAAGTAAATGTTGTTGCCTCATCAGAGGATACTGTTTTTAACTACATCCCAGAACTTGACCCATCAACGTTTGATAAAGATGCAGATTATTTTTACATGACCCTTAATAACACAATTTACGGAACACATATTCCAGATAGCCTAATACCAAATACAAATGGAGTGCCTATTGTTGGTGATATGAGTTCAAACATACTTGCAGAGCGTTACGATATTTCAAAATTTGGTCTCGTTTTTGCAGGTGCACAAAAAAACCTTGGCCCTGCTGGTTTAACACTTGCCATTGTTCGTAACGACCTTATGGGCAATGCAAGGGATATTACACCAACAATGCTTAAATATGATATTCACGCAAAAGAAAAATCACTTTATAACACACCACCTACATATTCAATTTACTTTGCATCTCTTGTGTTTGAGTGGATTAAGGCAATGGGCGGTATTGATGCAATGCAGAAAATTAATGAGGAAAAGGCATCTATCCTTTACGATTTTCTTGATAACAGTAAATTATTTAAAGGTACAGTTGTTAAAAGGGACCGTTCCCTTATGAACGCCCCCTTCATTCTTCCTACAGAAGACCTGAATGCAAAATTTATTAAGGAAGCATCCGTAAAAGGTTTTGTAAATTTAAAAGGACACCGCACTGTTGGCGGTATGCGTGCATCTATCTATAACGCTATGCCTGTTGAGGGTGTTAAAGCACTTGTTGAACTGATGGGTAAATTTGAACTTGAGAACAAATAAGGAGAGAAAACTAAAATGTATAATATATTAACACTTAATTCAATTTCAGAAAAAGGTCTTGTTAAACTTCCCCAAAAAGACTTTGTAATTGCAGATAAAATGGAAAATCCAGAGGGTATTATGGTAAGAAGCGGCGACATGCACAGCTATGAAATTCCCGATACTCTTTTAGCAATTGCACGTGCAGGTGCAGGTACAAACAATATCCCTGTGGATAAATGTGCCGAAAAAGGTATTGTTGTTTTTAACACCCCTGGTGCAAATGCCAATGCTGTTAAAGAACTTGTGCTTACAGGCATCCTTATTTCTTCAAGAAAAATTGTAGAGGGCATTGAATGGTCTAAAAGCCTTAAAGGCAAAGAACACATCGATAAGCTTGTTGAAAGCGGCAAAGGTCAGTTTGCAGGGCCTGAAATTAAAGGAAAAAAACTTGGTGTAATTGGTCTTGGTGCAATTGGTGTTATGGTGGCAAACGCTGCTATATCTCTTGGTATGGAGGTTATGGGTTACGACCCTTACCTTTCAGTTTATTCAGCTTGGAGCATTTCAAGCGATGTTGAACTGGCAGACAGCGTTGCGGCAATCGTTGCACAGTGTGATTATATTTCAGTGCATGTTCCATTAAACGACAGTACAAAAAATATGTTTAATGACGAAATCTTCGGTATGATGAAAAGCGGTGCACGTCTTCTTAACTTTGCACGTGGCGGTCTTGTGGAAACTGCGGCTCTTAAAAGGGCTCTTGCCAACGGAACACTGGATAAATACATAACAGACTTCCCTGGCGAAGAGGTATTAAACCTTGATAACGTACTTGCAATCCCTCACCTTGGAGCTTCTACACCAGAGTCCGAAGAAAATTGTGCAGAGATGGCAGCTATTGAACTAAAAGCGTTCCTGAAATATGGAACAATTAAGAATTCAGTGAACTTTCCTAACTGCGAATCCCTATACACAGGCAAAGCAAGGGTTACAATAGCACACAAAAATATACCGAACATGGTGGGTTCAATAACAGCCATTTTTGCAAACGAGAACTTAAACATTGACAACATGCTTAATAAATCCAAGGGCGGTTGGGCATATACTATTTTAGACCTTGACTCACTTTGCGGAAAAAATGATAAGCTTATGGATGGACTTAAAAAACTGCCAGGAGTTGTAAGGGCAAGAATTGTTAGAGAAAAATAAAATGAGGTGTACTTATGGCAACAATAAAAGAATTTAAGGCAATACGACCCACTATAGATACTGCTAAGCATGTAGCGGCATTGCCCTACGATGTTATGAACAGTACTGAAGCCAGACAAATGGTTGAAGGCAATCCATTATCATTTTTACACGTAGATAAAGCTGAAATTGACCTTCCACCTGAAACTGACCACTACAGCACCGCAGTATACCAAAAAGCTTCTGAAAATCTTAAATCATTAATTCAAGATAAAGTGCTTGTGGTAGACGAAAATCCATGCCTCTATATCTATCGTCTTACAATGAATGGTCATAGCCAAACAGGTCTTGTTGCTTGCACCTCTATAGACGAATATATAGACGGCACAATTAAAAAACACGAGCTTACCCGTGAAGACAAAGAGCAGGACAGAATTAACCACGTAGACTATTGCAATGCCAACACAGGGCCCATTTTTCTTGCCTACAAGGACGAAAAAAATGCAGACGCAATAATAAACCAATGGGCATCCAATCATGCCCCTGTTTACGACTTTGTGTCCTCTGACAGAGTTGGTCATACAGTATGGGTTATAGACGACACAGATGTTATTTCTCAGCTTAAAAGCGTTTTTAAAGGTATTGGAAATTTTTATATTGCAGACGGGCACCATAGAAATGCATCTGCAGTAAAGGTGGGTCTTAAACGACGCAAGGAAAACCCTAATTATACAGGTGATGAGGAATTTAATTATTACCTTTCAGTGCTTTTCCCTGCAAGTCAGCTTAATATATTTGACTATAACCGTGTGGTAACCGACCTTAACTCTCTTACAACAGATGAATTTATTGAAAAGCTTACAAAAAAGTTTTATATTATGCCTTACACAGGTGATGGCAGCTTTAAACCTAAAATGCCACATCAGTTTGGCATGTACTTAAAAGGAAAATGGTATATTTTAAATGCCGACCCAGAGCAAATACCGTCAGACCCGGTTGGCAGTCTTGATGTATCAATTTTGCAGGAAAATTTGCTTATCCCTATTTTAGGCATAAAAGATGTACGCACTGATAGTCGTATAGATTTTATAGGCGGAATTCGTGGTTTAAGTGAACTTGAACGAAGGGTAGACACAGGGGAAATGGCAGTTGCTTTTTCAATGTATCCTACTGCCATGGAGGAACTTATGAGCGTTGCCGATGCAAACCTTATAATGCCGCCAAAATCTACATGGTTTGAGCCAAAGCTTAGAAGTGGTCTGTTTATCCATTCTTTAGAAAATTAATTTACTTTTTAGCAACAAAAAACGCTTTCTGTTGAAAATTCAACGGAAAGCGTTTTGTTAATTTATTGCTATGTTAATTGTATTAGTTTTCGTCGAAGCCTTCTACCTTTGTGTTGTATGAATACTCAGGTGTTGGGAATGCGCCTGTATTTACTTCATCAGCAAATGTGTCAAGAGCGTCTACGATAACTGTTCTAAGGTCTGCATATTTTTTTGCAAATTTAGGTACCCAGTCATTAATGCCCATGATGTCTGGCCATACAAGGTCCTGTGAATCACAGTGAGGGCCTGCACCAATACCCATTGTAGGTATTCTAAGTGTTTCTGTAATTTTTTTAGCAACGCCTGAAGGCATACCTTCAAGGTTGATAAGGAAAGCACCTGCAGCTTCAACCGCTTTTGCTGTTTCAACAAGGTGTAAAGCAGCTTCGTTACTCTTGCCCTGAACTTTGAAACCACCCATCATAGCTGATGTCTGTGGTGTTAAACCGATGTGACCCATAACAGGGATACCAGCTTTAACAACTGCCTCAATGTAAGGAACAGTGTTCATTCCGCCTTCCATCTTAACACAGTCACAACCGCCCTCAGCGAAGATTCTTGTTGCATTTTCAACAGCTTTGTCGATGTTGCCGTTGTAAGCACCAAATGGCATATCGCCAACTACAAAAGTTTCAGGAGCGCCTTTAACTACGTTTTTAATGTGGTAAACCATATCATCAACTGTAACGCCTACTGTTCCGTGCATACCAAGCATGTTCATGCCAAGTGAGTCGCCTACAAGTATCATATCAACTTTACTTAAGTTAACAAGTGTAGCTGACATAAAATCGTAGCAAGCTACCATAGATACCTTTTTGTCGCTGTTTTTTGTTGCCATAATCTCTGGTACTGTGATTTTCTTCTTCATTTTCTTTATCCCCCTTGAAAATTGAATGTTTTAATAGCTTAACAAAAAAACAAGTTGCTTATACATTAAATATGTACCAATGCAAACCTGTGTATATTATACAATATTACCAAACTAAAATAAATACTATATTATGCCGAAGTTTTTCGGCTTTACATATACTTTTTTGTCAATTTGTGTTTAACATACTACTGTTCTTGTTGCAAACGTCTAAAAACTGTAGAATAATTTGATTTTCTTTACACTTAAAATAAATAGACTCCGTGCAATAAAAATCCACGGAGTCTATTATTTTTACTATTTTTGTACAGCAAGTGTTACTTTTTCGCCGTTAATGTTCCATTCCTTTGTGTAGCCTTCTGTAGTGTCAAAAACAATGCCCTCTGCAAGCACATCGCTCTTAATCATATCCGCATTGCGTGCTGCAACTTCTGAAACCTTTGTGTTCCCCATAATATAAACCTTAATTCTATCTGTAACCTCAAAGTCTGCTTCCTTACGCATTGTTTGAATTTTGCTTACAATTTCACGCACAAAGCCTTCTTCAATCAGTTCTTCTGTAAGGTTTGTATCAAGCACAACCGTTACTCTCAGGTCTCCCTCTGTAACAAAGCCTGCTTTTTCAGTAGTATCAACAAGCACGTCACTTTCAGCCAAAGTCACCTCTGTTCCTTCAACCTCAAATGTAACTGTATTACCAGCCTTAAACTGGGCAACGTATGCACTGCCATCACACTGTGCAAGGTACTGTCCAATTTTTGGTACAATCTTGCCATATTTTGGTCCTAAGGTTCTAAGCTGTGGTTTCAAATTATAACCTGTAAAGTTATCCGTATCTTGAGTAAACACAACATTTTTAATGTTAAGCTCATCTGCAATTGTCTCCACAAACATTTCAGGCAATTCCTTCTCCGCCTTTACATACATTGTGCCAATTGGCTGACGGTTTTTAATATTCGCTGTGTTTCTTGCTGCACGTCCCTTAACAACAATCTGAAGCACCATATCCATGTTTGCCTCAAGGTCTTTATCAATCCAGGCCTCGTTTGCAACAGGGTAATCTGTCAGATGAACGCTTTCAGGTGCATTTTCATCAAAGTTTTTAACAAGATTTGCATAAATACTTTCTACAATATAAGGTACAAAAGGCGCTGCAAGCTTGCTCATGGTTACAAGCACTGTATAAAGTGTCATGTAAGCATTAATCTTATCCTGTGGCATATCCTTGCCCCAGAAACGTTCACGGCTTCTTCTTACATACCAGTTGCTAAGTTCATCCACAAACTCCTGCATTGCTCTTGCTGGCTCTGTAATTTTATAGGTTTCAAGACCTGTGTCAACACTCTTAACAAGGGTATTCAACTTGGATAAAATCCATTTATCCATTGGTGCAAGTTTCTCATAGTCAAGAGAATATTTTGTTGGGTCAAACTGGTCAATTTCTGCGTAAAGCACATAGAATGCATAGGTGTTCCAAAGTGTACCCATAAATTTTCTCTGCTGTTCGCTAACTGCCTCTCCGTCAAAACGGCATGGAAGCCAAGGTGCACTGTTCACATAGAAATACCAGCGAATTGCGTCAGCACCCTGATGATTCATAACATCCCAAGGGTCTACTACATTACCCTTGTGCTTGCTCATCTTAACTCCGTTCTTATCTAAAACGTGACCCATTACAATACAGTTTTTAAAGTCACTCTGCTCAAAAAGCAATGTTGAAATAGCCAACTGAGAATAGAACCAACCCCTTGTTTGGTCAATAGCTTCTGTAATATAATCCGCAGGGAAGCGTGACTCAAAAAGTTCTTTGTTTTCAAATGGATAATGCCATTGCGCAAAAGGCATAGCACCAGAGTCAAACCAGCAGTCGATAACCTCTGAAACCCTTGTCATCTGCTTACCGCACTGTGTGCATTTAATGTGTACTTTATCAATAAACGGTTTGTGAAGTTCAATTTCTTCTGGGCAGTCATCACTCATAGATTTCAACTCTTCAATACCGCCAATTACGTGGCGATGTCCGCATTCACATTCCCAAACAGGCAATGGAGTACCCCAGTAACGCTCACGGCTAAGACCCCAGTCAATTACGTTTTCAAGGAAGTTACCAAAACGACCTTCTTTAATATTATCAGGATACCAGTTGATAGTTCTGTTATTTGCAACAAGCTGGTCACGAACCTTTGTCATTTCAATAAACCAGGTGTCACGTGCATAGTAAATAAGTGGTGTGTCACATCTCCAACAGAATGGGTAGCTATGTTCAAAAGGAAGTGCCGCAAAAAGAGAACCCTTTCCCTTTAAATAATCAAACACAAGCTTGTCGCCGTCTTTAACAAATGTTCCAACCCACGGCTTAACCTCTTCTGTAAAAAGTCCCTGGCTGTCTACATACTGGCGGAAAGGAAGTCCATTTTCTCTTCCAAGACGAGCATCGTCCTCACCAAAAGCAGGCGCAATATGAACAACACCAGTACCGTCTGTAAGGGTTACGTAGTCGTCATTTACCACTTTAAAGCCATTGTCATCATCGCTTACAAAGTCAAAAAGCGGCTCATAGCGAACGCCTGCATAATCTGCACCCTTCTTTGTTTCAATCAGTTCATATTCTGTATCCTCACCAAGCACTTTTTTAACAAGTGCCTCTGCAAGTATATAGATTTCGTCCCCTGTTTTAATCTTTACATAGGTTTCTTTTGCATTCATTGCAAGTGCGACGTTAGATGGAAGTGTCCATGGTGTCGTTGTCCATGCAAGAATAAACTCGTTTTCAGTTCCTCTTATTTTGAACTTTGCAATAGCAGAAAGCTCTTTAACATCCTTGTAGCCCTGCGCAACCTCATGGCTTGAAAGTGAAGTACCACAACGTGGACAGTAAGGAACAATTTTGTGACCCTTGTACAAAAGTCCTTTGTCCCAAATCTTCTTTAAAGCCCACCATTCACTTTCAATATAGTTGTTGTGGTAAGTTACATAAGGGTCTTCCATGTCTGCCCAAAAAGCAACACGGTCACTCATTGCCTCCCACTCGCCTTTATATTTCCAAACGCTTTCCTTACATTTCTGAATAAATGGCTCAACACCGTATTCCTCAATTTGAGGCTTTCCGTCAAGACCAAGCATTTTTTCAACTTCCAGCTCTACTGGCAGTCCATGGGTATCCCAGCCTGCTTTACGAAGCACATCATAGCCCTTCATTACACGGTATCTAGTTATAATGTCCTTTACGCTTCTTGTAATAACGTGGCCAATATGTGGCTTACCATTAGCTGTCGGCGGTCCATCAAACCATGTGTATTTTGGACAGCCTGCTCTGTTTGCAGTGCTTTTTTTGAAGATGTCATTTTCTTTCCAGAACTTTAAAACTTCTTCTTCTCTGGAAACAAAGTCTAAATTTGTTGAAACTTTGTTGTACATTTTATTTTTCCTCCTTAAAAAATTTGCTATTAACCTCTGAAATTTTTGTCCCTATTCTTACAAGAACTTAAAATACTTAACCAATATTTTAAATACAAAAAACGCCCTGCTAAAATTAACAGGGCGTCAATACGCGGTACCACCTGATTTGGCATTATTTAAATAATGCCCACTTTGCAGCGTAACTATAATTACGCTTTCCATGTAACGTAGGAAAAACGTCAGTAACTACTAAAACAAGTTCTTTCGCCACTGCCACTTAGGGGTGATATTCAATATTTTTATACTAAGTACAGGCTCTCACTATCCCCGTATCGCTTTGCCCTTCAAAAATATCTACTGTCCTCTTCAACGTGTTTAACGATATGTATTATATAGTAAGCAAATTATTTTGTAAAGGGGTTTCCTCTTTTTTCGTATTTCTTTAACACAAATGTTTTAAGAAACTTCAAAAAATTGTTTATTTTATTTGAATTTGTCAAAATATAAGTGTATAATGATGTGCAATGCAATATAGAAAAAAGTTGAGTTTTTGCGAACCTCGCAGCAGACTGTGAGGTTGTTATTTTACACGAAAAGGAGTATATACACATGGATATTCAAGATTGGTCATTGCTTACTGACCTTTATGAGCTTACAATGATGCAGGGCTATCACAAATCCCCTCAAGAAGGAAAAACAGTAGTGTTTGACCTATTCTACAGAAACAATCCTTCCGATGGTGGATATGCGATTACCTGCGGACTTGCACAAGTTATTGAATACATTGAAAATTTACATTTTTCCGAAACTGATTTAAGCTACCTTAAGAGTCTTAACATATTTAGCAATGACTTTATTAATTACCTTAAGAACTTTAAATTTACAGGGGATATTTATGCCATTGCCGAGGGTACTGTTGTGTTTCCAATGGAACCTCTTTTGCAGGTGCGTGCGCCTATTATGGAAGCACAGCTTGTGGAAACTGCACTCCTTAATATTATTAACCACCAAAGTCTTATTGCAACTAAAGCATCCCGTGTTGTTTGGGCTGCCGAGGGCGAACCTGTTCTTGAATTCGGTTTACGCCGTGCTCAAGGGCCTGACGCTGGAACCTATGGCGCAAGAGCCGCTGTAATTGGAGGCTGTGTTGGCACAAGCAATGTACTTACAGGTAAACTTTTTGATGTACCAGTAAAGGGTACACATGCACATAGCTGGGTTATGAGCTTTAGCAGTGAATTGGATGCATTTCGTTCTTACGCAAAGCAGTTCCCTGATGCATGTATACTGTTGGTAGACACCTACAACACCCTTGAGCAAGGCGTGCCAAACGCAATACAGTGTTTTAAAGAAATGAAAGAGGCAGGCTATCAACTTCCAGGTTACGGAATACGTCTTGACAGCGGTGACCTTGCCTATATCTCCAAGCGTGCACGCAAGATGTTAGATGATGCAGGCTTTGCAGATGCAATTATAAGTGCTTCCAGTGACCTTGACGAAAACCTTATTGCCAGCCTTAAAGTACAGGGCGCAAAAATCACTCTTTGGGGTGTTGGTACAAAACTTATTACCTCCGATGATTGCCCAGCCTTTGGCGGTGTATATAAATTGGCAGCTGAAACTGACGGTAAGGGGCGGTTTATGCCCAAAATTAAGCTTTCCAACAATCCACAAAAGGTTACATTACCAGGCATAAAAAAAGTTATACGTATTTACGACAAAGCTACAAATAAAATAAAGGCAGACCTTATTGCCCTTAATCATGAAAATTATGACGAGAGTAAAACCATTACTCTATTTGACCACACTGCTACATGGAAACATATGGAGCTTGAACCAGGAACATACTATCTGCGTGAACTTCTTGAGCCTATTTTCCTTAATGGAAAGTGCGTTTATACTTCACCAAAAACCATGAAAATACGCCAATATGCAATGAAAGAACTTGATACCCTTTGGGATGAACACAAGCGCCTTGCGAACCCACATATAGTACCTGTGGATTTATCCGAGGATTTATATGTTCTTAGAGAACGACTTATAAGAGAATTAAAATAAACCCTTGGGCATTGCCCAAACCCACTTGCTTTTTTGAAAAAACCAAGACCAAAAACTTTTATTAAACCCGCGTAGCTATGCGGGTTTATGTGGGTCAATGTGGCAATAGCAAAGACGTGCCAGCTGTCCACAGGACAGTTTTGTGAAACAAAGTTCTGACAGGAAACCCTTGTGGGTGTTTGAGGGCAAAGTCCTCAAGGTTTTGACTTTGGCTACACAATGAAATACAAAAACTGCGTTAAAAACAATTCGTGTTTTTAACGCAGTTTTTGATTTTTATAGTAATCCAAGTTGGTCTGGGTTTCCTTTGTGTATCCCCGTTACCGAATACTCAACCCACTCTGCAATGTTTGTTGCGTGGTCTCCTATCCTTTCAAGATACTTAGAAATCATAAGTAAATCAATGGCATACTCTCCGCTTTCACGGTCACTTCCTATGCGTTCTATAAGGCATTCCTTAATTTCATCAAAATAATTGTCTGCCATATCGTCATTTACAATCACTTCCTTTGCAAGGGTAATATCGTTGTTTACATAAGCGTCAACACTTTGTGTCACCATTTTCATTACCACTTTGCTCATTTCTTCAACAGGTATAGTTTTAGCCCATTTTGAAATATCGTTTAATTTAGAAATTTCTGCAATATCCTCGGCTTGGTCGCCAATTCGTTCCATATCGGTTATCATTTTAAGTGCCGCCGAAATCTGCCTTAAATCCCCTGCCACAGGCTGCTGTTGTAAAATCATTTTAAGGCAAAGGGTTTCAATGGTACGTTCTTTTTCATCAAGCTCATGGGATAACTGCTTTGCCCTGTCAGCTTGCTCTAAATCCCCTGTCAAAAGACCTTGCATCGCATATTTAATTGAAGCTTCGCAAAGTTCGCCCATCTCTACCATCTCGCTGTGAAGTATTTCAAGCTGTTGCGAATAACGCTTTCTCATTAACCAAACCTCCCCGTTATATAGTCCTCTGTCCGCTTGTTTTTAGGCATAGAAAATATCTGCTCTGTTTCGCCAAACTCCACAACCTCACCTAAATGGAAAAATGCTGTTTTATCCGAAATTCTTGCCGCCTGCTGCATGTTATGGGTAACCATAACAATCGTATAGTCTTTTTTAAGTTCCGCCGCTAAATCCTCAATTTTCAAAGTAGATATTGGGTCAAGGGCACTTGTAGGCTCATCCATAAGCAAAACCTCCGGCTGTACTGCCAAGGCTCTTGCAATGCAAAGCCTCTGCTGCTGACCGCCAGATAGCCCTAAGGCACTTTTTTTCAACCGATCCTTAACTTCATCCCATATCGCCGCATCTTTAAGGGATTTCTCAATCAACTCATCTAGTACAGATTTCTTTTTAATGCCGTGCGTACGTGGGCCAAATGCCACGTTATCGTATATGCTCATTGGAAATGGATTCGGGCTTTGAAACACCATCCCCACTCTTTTTCTAAGTAAATTTACATCAATATCCTTGTATACATCTGTTCCCGAAAGCGTTATTTCACCCTCAATTCTGCACCCAACCACCAAGTCATTCATTCTGTTGATGGATTTTAATAGTGTGCTTTTGCCACAGCCAGAAGGCCCAATAAATGCAGTAATTTCTTTTTCGGGTATGTTCAAATTTACATCTTTAAGTGCTTTAAATTTTCCATAATATAAATCAAGGGTAGAAACCGTTATTTTATCCATTTGTTTTGTTCCCTCCGAATTTCTTTGCCATAAAACCCGACAATGCGTTTATACACATTACCATAACCAGCAATACAAATGCTGTTGCATACGCCTTGTCTACATATAGCCCCTCGCAAGAGAGGTTATACATATGTACTGCAAGTGTACGGGTTGAGTCCAGCAAAAAATCCTTGCCCATAGGTATTTGTGCCACCGTACCTGCAGTATACATAAGTGCCGCTGTTTCTCCTGCAATTCGCCCCGTAGCCAAAATTATACCTGCCATAATCCCAGGCAGTGCTGACGGCAAAACAATGAGAAACACCGTACGCAATCGTCCTGCACCCAACCCGAAGCTACCCTCACGAAAGGTTTTAGGCACTGCCAAAAGTGCCTCCTCTGTTGTACGCATAATTAGAGGAAGTATCATGAGCGCTATGGTACATGCACCAGCTATAAGGCTCATTCCCCATTTAAGTGACGTTACAAAAAACAGTAATCCAAACAAACCATATACAATGGATGGTATGCCTGATAAAGTTTCTGCTGTAATACGAATAATTTTTACAAGCCTGCTTCCCTGTGATGAATACTCAACTAAAAACACTGCCGCAAAAATACCTATAGGTGAAGCAATAAGAAGTGAAAGCACGGTCATAATCAGTGTATTTATAAGCGCAGGCAAAAGAGATACGTTTTCAGAATTATATTCCCAGGCAAACAGGTCTGCTGAAAGATTCGGCACACCATTAACAAATATGTAACCTACAATAAGCGCTATTACGCCAACGGTTAATGCCGCTGAACAATACACCAATATTTTTAACACAATACTTAAAGAGTCCTTTTTGGTTTTCATTTGGTATCCACCCCCTTAAGTATTGAAAAAACAAGATTAATAATCAATATAAACACAAACAGCACAACGCCTGTTGCAATAAGTGCCTCTCGGTGAAGGTCTGCCGCATATCCCATTTCCAGTACTATGTTACTGGTCATCGTTCGCACACCTTTAAGTATTCCGTTTGGCATTCTTGCCTGATTACCTGCAACCATAATTACTGCCATTGTTTCGCCTATTGCACGACCTATTCCAAGCACTATGCCTGCCATTATTCCCGACCTTGCTGCTGGAAGTGCCGCAAAAAACACACCTCGTTCATGGGTTGCACCAAGTGCCAACGCCCCTTGATAGTACTTGTCTGGTACTGCCTTTATTGCCGCTTCACTTACGCCAATAATGGTAGGTAATATCATAATTCCAAGCAAAAGACTTGCTGTAAGCATACTGGTACCATGGCCACCAAACATATTACGCACAACAGGCACCATTACAACTAAGCCAAAGAAACCATAAACAACCGATGGTATGCCTGCCATAAGTTCTGTAAGAGGCTTTATAACCTTATAAACCCTTTTAGGACAAAAACTTGATAAAAACACTGCCATAAGTATTCCTACAGGTACGCCAACTATAATTGCTCCTGCTGTAACATATATACTGCCTGCTATCATTGGCAGTATTCCGTATATATTATTTTTAGGTTTCCATATTGTACCAAAAAGGAAATTGGAGACACCAATTTCCTTTATAGCCGGAAGACCACCTGCAAAAAGAAAGATACATATAATCGCTACCGCCAGTACCGAAGTACATGCCGCCAGGCAAAATACCCACTTTGCAATTTTTTCACTTTTTCTGTTCATAAGCTACCTCATTTACTGCAAAATTCATTAGGTGGTTACATTCACTTTGTTGCCAAATTATTTAGCTAATTCGCTCCACTGTGTTGTTTCGCCCATAAAAACTGCTTTTACATCGTCTGCTGCAAGTTCATCTGTAGGATTGTTGTTATTAACAACAATTGCAATACCATCAATAGCCATAACTATCGGTTTAAGACCTGCACCTGTTTCACTGTCTTTAAGCTCTCT
Source organism: Anaerotignaceae bacterium (assembly GCA_050251415.1). Lineage (GTDB taxonomy): Bacteria > Bacillota > Clostridia > Lachnospirales > Anaerotignaceae > UBA8514. The sequence goes on from JBFWMT010000033.1 coordinate 16,415, forward strand.
TGATGCCATACCGATGTCACAGATGCCACTAATTGCAGAGTTCATACCTGTAGTTGAGTCACTTTGTTGAATTTCAATTTCAACATTAGGGTTAACTGCTGCGTATGCTTCTTTAATCTTTTCCATAACAGGTGTTACAGAAGATGAGCCAGCTATAGTTAACTTGCCTGAAGTTTTGCCGCCATCAAATGCACTTGGCTCAACTGCTGAAATGTAACCTGCTTTTTCAACTACTGCCTGGCCCTCTGTGCTTAAAATAAACTTAATAAAGTCCTGTGCAGTTTCGCTTGCAGTTGCACTTGTTGCAATGTTAAATGGTCTTGCTATCTTGTAGCTTCCGTCTTTAATTGCCTCTACGCTTGCTGGTGCACCATCAATTTTAAGTGCCTTTACTGTGTCATTAAGTGAGCCCAATGATATGTAGCCAATAGCTGTATCATCGCCTGCTACTGTTGTTATAACAACTGATGTTGAGTTTGTGATAGTTGCTTCTTCTGATGTAAGGTCAACCTTTTCTCCAGCTTCATTCTTCTGCTCAATACCTAAAAGTTCAATAAAAGCTCCTCTTGTACCTGAACCTTCTTCACGAGATACTACTGTAATCTCACCGTCAAATGTTTTTGCTTCTTCCTTTGGTGCTTCCTGTGTTTGTGATGGTGCTGCTTCCTGTGCAGGTGCTGCTGCCTCTTTACTGCTTGTTGAACCACAACCAGCAAACATTGCTGCCATAATTACTGTACTAAAAATCATACCTGATATTTTTTTCATTTTTTCATTCTCCTTTATTCTCAGTAGTTTTGTTTACGGTTATGATAATAGTGTTCGTTTGTAAAATCCACACCCTTCCATTTGTTAAATTAGTGTAAAATTAAAACACCGAATGTAAAGATTTGTAACAAAAAAAAGACACAGCCCTTATATTATGCGTAACAACCGCAATAGTATACGTACTGTGTCTTTTAAATTTTACATTTACTTTACATAAGCCTTTTTAGGCTAACATTTTTAGTCTGTCATATTCTCAATATAGTTTATTACAGCATCCAAAACCGTTTCCTCATCTACACCCTCAACTCGCACTGTAACTTCACTGCCACAGTTTAAGCTCATCATAAGAAGATTCAATATGCTTTTTGCATTGGCTTTTTTATTATCTTTAATAAGTGTAATATCACATTTAAATCTATACACAAAAGACACAAATTGAGCCGAAGCCCTAGTATGCATGCCTAACTTATTCGCAATAGTAACATTTCTTTCAACCAAAATATTCCCTCCTGAACTAAAATAACCCCAATCATTTTCATGGCACAATGTTATCATAACTGCTCAAAATTTGCAATTAGTATTATGAATAATAAAATGCCCTAAATCCTCTGTTTTTAAGCTAAAACCCACAAATGAATGTACCTATTTAAATACATTTTATGTAAAGCTTTATATTTTGTACCAAAAACCCATTATTTTGGCATTATAAAAAACAAAATAGAAATTATTTTGCATTTTTTGCCCAAAACAGCTATAATAACTACCATGAAATGCTAAACTATATAAATAAATATAAGATACTTTGGAGGGATTATTTTGCAGGGAGAGAAATTTTATATAACTACACCTATTTACTATCCAAGCGATAAACTGCACATAGGTCATTCCTACTGCACAGTCGCGGCAGATGCAATGGCACGCTATAAAAGGCTTCGTGGCTACGACGTTATGTTCCTAACAGGCACAGACGAGCATGGACAAAAAATCGAACGTATTGCAACAAGCCAAAATGTTACACCTAAACAGTATGTAGATAAAATTGTGGATGGAATAAAAGAGCTTTGGAGTGCACTGGATATTTCATACGACAAGTTTATTCGTACAACCGATGAACAGCACGTTGACGCAATTAAAAAAATATTTAAAGCCCTTTACGATAAAGGTGATATCTATAAATCAGAATATGAAGGCTGGTACTGCACGCCTTGCGAGACTTTCTTTACAGAGCATCAGCTTATAGACGGAAAGTGCCCTGACTGTGGCCGTGATGTTGAAAAACTGAAGGAGGAAAGCTACTTCTTCAAACTTTCCAAATATCAAGATAGACTTATTCAACATATTGAAGAAAACCCAGGCTTCATTTCGCCTGCATCACGTCAAACAGAAATGCTTTCAAACTTTTTAAGACCAGGCCTTGATGACCTTTGTGTAAGCCGTACTTCTTTTAAATGGGGCATTCCTGTAGATTTTGACCCAGGTCATATTGTTTATGTTTGGGTCGATGCCCTTTCAAACTATATTACAGCCCTTGGCTACGGTACTGAGCAGGACGAATTATTTAAAAAATATTGGCCGGCAGATATTCACCTTGTTGGCAAAGAAATCGTTCGTTTCCACACAATCATTTGGCCTGCAATGCTTATGGCGCTAGATTTACCTCTTCCTAAGCAGGTTTTCGGCCACGGCTGGCTTATCATTGATGGTGGAAAAATGTCAAAATCTAAGGGCAATGTTGTAGACCCTAAGGTGTTGGTTGATAAATATGGTCTTGATGCCATTCGCTATTTCCTTTTAAGAGAGGTTGCCTTCGGACAAGATGGAAACTTTACCAATGAGGCACTTATTCAGCGTATCAATTCTGACCTTGCTAACGACCTTGGAAACCTTGTTTCAAGAACAGTGGGTATGATAGAGAAATATTTTAACTCTACACTGCCATACCAGCAAGAAAGCACAGAATTTGACTTAAGCCTTATAAAAACAGCAACTTCTACTGTTGAAAAATTTGAAGGCTACATGGATAGAATGCTTTTCAGCGATGCTTTAAGTGAACTTTGGACACTGATACGCCGCACCAACAAATATATCGACGAAACACAGCCTTGGGTGCTTTGCAAAGATGAAGAAAAACAAGACATACTTGCAGGCGCATTATATAACGTAGCAGAAAGTATACGTATTATATCTGTAATGATTCAGCCATTTATGACAAATGCACCAAAGCTGATATGGCAGCAGTTTAACATTACTGACCCACGCCTTACCGCTTGGGAATCTATTAAAAGCTGGGGATTGCTTGCCCATGACCTTTCAGTTACAAAGGGCGATGTAATTTTTCCACGTATTGATATGAAAAAAGAGCTTGCTGAACTTGAGGCTGCGCTTAAAGAGGCACAAGCCGAAAGTATTGCAAACCAAACCAGTAAAGAAGATGAAAAGGAAGTATTTGAAGAAATAACAATCGATGACTTCTGCAAGGTTCAGCTTGTAACCGGGGAGGTTATTGCAAGCGAACCTGTTAAAGGCAGTAAAAAGTTGCTTAAAAACACAGTTAAGCTAGGTGAAGAAACCCGAACCATCCTCTCTGGTATTGCAAAATATTACACCCCAGAGGAAATGGTAGGCAAAAAGGTTATTGTTGTTGCCAACCTTGCACCACGTAAAATGATGGGCGAAGTTTCCCACGGAATGATTCTTTGCGCCGAAGACAGTGACGGAAATCTTTCACTGGCAACTGATGACAAACAGTTTACAAGCGGTTGTGAAATAAGATAATAACAATTTAAAACCTTGGGGCTTTGTTTCAAGGTTAGACTGACAAAAAAGTCAAACCCTTGATGGCTTTGCCCTCAAACGCCCACAAGGGTTTCACCCTTGACCCATCTAAAACCGCATATTTATGCGGTTTTAACAAAAGTTTTTGGTCTTGCTTTTTCAAAAAGCAAGTGGGTTTGGGCAAAGCCCAAGGTTTTTTTTACAGTCTAACCTTGGGGCGTTGCTCCGAGGTTTTTTAGAGATGGAGGGGAAAAATGTACTTTGATAGCCATGCACACTATGACGATGCACGTTTTAATGACGATAGAGATGAACTTATTACCAAAATGCACGCTGAAAGTGTAAGTTATATACTAAACTCAGGCGAAAGCATGGGTGCAATAAAATCTGGATTGCAGCTTGCCGAAAAATATCCTTTTATATATACCGCTGTTGGTATCCATCCACATAATGTAAAAACCATGACTGAAGCTGACCTTGCGGTTTTAAAGCTATACTCCAAAAAAGATAAGGTTGTGGCAATTGGTGAAATTGGCCTTGACTTCTTTTATGATAACTCTCCCAGGGATTTGCAACGCCAATGGTTTAAAAAACAGCTTCAGCTTGCAAAAGAAGTGGATTTACCTGTAATCATTCATTCTCGAGATGCTGCACAGGAATGCTTTGACATAATTAAAGAAAGCGGTGTTAATAAAGGAGTTATCCATTGCTACAGCGGCAGTGCTCAAATGGCCCTGGACTATATATCAATGGGGTACTACCTTGGCATAGGTGGTGTTGTTACGTATTCAAATGCAAAAAAAACAGTAGAAGTTGTTGATGCTGTACCAATAGAGAGAATTGTTATAGAAACGGACTGCCCTTATCTCGCCCCTGTACCAAATCGTGGCAAACGGAACGATTCTCTTAATCTTAAATTTGTTGTAGATAAGATAGCAGAGATAAAAAATATGTCTCATGATGACGTTGCACGTATAACAACAGCAAATGCCAAATCACTCTATTCAATTTGAAATTAAATAAAAACACGTTTTTTAGTTAATTTAACCAATTTTAACTGAAATGATTTGGCATAATTTTTGCATTTTTTATTGTGATTTTTACCAAAGCGTAAACATCACTTTAGTTGAAACTTCAGATAACTCACTTAACTTTACTTGATATATTAAGCTTTTTGCATTGAATATTAACAAAATTTTATGCAATCTGTCCTATTTTTAAAGATTTGTTGCATAAATGTTACAGATGTGTTAAAATAATAGTCGTTAAGATTAATGAAGAATATATCTATCACGGTATATTCTTTTTTCCTGCAAATGATTAATCTTGCAAAAATGGTCAATAATAAACTAAAAGGATAAATTCGGTATGGAAATTAAAGTTGTACCATATACTAGAATAACCGAATATCCGAGGAGGTAAAAATGACAAAACGACTAAGAGTGCTTTTCATGGTAATAATCTCACTTGTTATCTGCACAGGCACAGTATCCGCCTATAACGGCGACAAAAAGACTGTTCAGGTTATAGACCTTGATTTAGACGAAACATACACAACTTCTACTGAAACAGTTGAAGAATTTTTGACAGAAGTTGGTATTACCCTAAAAGATGAAGACTACATCTCTAAGGACCTTAATGAAGAATTAAGTGCCAACGATTATATTGAAATAAGAAGGGCCTTCCCTATTACTATCAATATTGACGGCTCACCAAGAATGATTTATACAAGTAAAGAAACCGTTGGTGAAGTTCTTGCCGACTACGAGGAAAATATCGGTTCAGATTACACTTTAAACGATATCACTGAAACAACTAAAACAAAATCAAAAATGACCATTGACATAACAACATTGAAAGAAACCATAGTAACAGAACTGCAGGAAATCCCTTTTGAAACTGACACTGTTGAAACTGACAGCCTTGTAAAAGGCGAAGAACGTGTTATTCTTGAAGGTATAACAGGAGAAGCAACAATAACTATAAAAAATATTTACGAGGGTACTGAATTAGTTTCCTCAGAAGAAATATCCAAAGTTGTTGTGGCGCAGCCCGTTAATAAAATTATTGAGGTAGGCACTGCAGACCCTGCCCCAAAGGCACCTACCATTGATGGATACGAATATACATCTGCTCTTAGCGTAACTGCTACAGGCTACACACCATACGATGCAGGGTGTAGTGGCATTACTTCAACAGGTACCGTTGCTAAAAAAGGTAGTATAGCAGTTGACCCTAGCGTAATCCCTTACGGAACTGAGCTTTACATACCAGGCTATGGCTATGGTATTGCTGAAGACTGCGGTGGAGCAATAAAAGGAAATAAAATTGACCTTTGTTACGAAACGAAAAACGAAGCCTTCAGTTGGGGCAGACGTAGCGTAACTATTTATATTCTTGGTTAAAATTAGGGAGCAGACATTGTCTGCTCCCTTTAAAACAAGTCGCAAGCGACTTGTTTTAGGTACTGATATGCCAAAAGGCAGTGTTTACAAGGCTTTTAAGCCTTGTAAACACTGCCTTTTTTTGCGTTACGGCGGAAATGAATTCCGGCTACACGATTTAAATCTGCGATGCTAAACAAATTCAATTTCTATTTCTATTTAATGTTTTACTGTAGGTTTGTAATAAAGTTTGATCAAAATATTTTTTACAAATTGCTTAAAGTCGTTAAATATTTTTTAAAATTTTAAAACAAAGTTTGATTAATACTTTAATTTCCAATTAATTATATTCTTATACTTTTGTAATAAAGTTTAAACTAAACTTATAGATTTTTGCATATATATCAATATATCTAATTAAGCATATAAATTAGTTATTAGGAAATACTCAATTTAGAAAGAAGGTAAAATATATGAACAGTTATGATCTAAAAAATATGGTCGCAAATGCCAAAAATCCTGTTGCATTTACAGGACACACGATATCAGAAATATCAGGCTTCCCTAATTTACAAGAAAAGTTTTTTAATTATAAACTTAATAATATATTAACTGCTGATTTTTTTTATACTAATCCAAAAGTATTTTATAAAGCATTTATGAAATTATTAAATTCTACTGAAATTTGTCCTAATTATATTCATAATATTTTATCCACATTAAATTTCACAATAATAACTGAAAATTTTGATAGCTTACATCAAAAAGCTGGTAGTACTAATGTTATAGAATTAAATAACAACTTAAATTATTTATCTTGCACCAACTGTAATTACGTAGTTAGATCAAAACTAGCATTGTCGAATATAACTACTGATGAACAGCTGTTATCTAGCATTACTTGCCCAAGTTGTAAATCAATCTTAAAACCTAATCTAGTTTTATTAGGTGAAAAAATTAATAAATTCCATTTAGCATTAAATGAAATTTATAAATCGGATCTACTACTAATTATAGGTAGCGATCTAAGAACCTGGCCGTCTAATATAATTCCGGTAAAGTCCGAATATGTACAATGTCCTACAGTTATATTAAAAGATGATTTCTCAATCCTTAACTATATTCGCTAATTAATAAGTTGAGACTTATCACCAAATATTTCAATATTTTCAGCGACATTACTGATTGCTATTATAGCCTGATCAATACCATGATTTTTGTAAAAGTTGATTCCTCTTTCAGGAAAATCTTGAGCATTTTTTACTACGGTCTTTTTTAATTCAATTTCAAGAACAAGTGCAAACTTGCTAAATTTCCAGTTTTCTTTTATAGCTTTTTCAAGAACTCTTGAAAAAGCTTCTTTGTAACACTTAATTAAAAAATCGTGATATCTACTTGAAGGGGTTTTCTTATTTTGTTTATCGACATGAATTTTATGCTTAAAACCTAAATAAGTTTTACATTTTCCTTGATTACATGCAATTTCAGCTAATTCTTGTGTTGTTGCACATGAAATCGCTATAATTTTCTTATCCGCTATTGCATTCAAAACATCAACATCTTTATTTAAAATTTCATTTGCACTTATCAGTGTTTGATGATTTCCATAACTATTATCATATCTATGATATAAAGCATTTTTGCTACCATGAGTTATAATTATTATCGTATCATGATCTTGCATTTCCTTTAAGCATTTTTCTTTAATATCATTAAAAATTATGCTTACCTTTATTCCATAGTTATCTAAATTTTTAGTTATCGTTTTACTGAAACTACCAAATCTCTTCATTTCTTCATTTAATCTATTCCTGTATATTATTACGGACAAATTATCACCCCTTTTCTATATGAGAATGTCTAGTATTTATAATTTAGCAATGTGCTTAATATCGTTTTTGTTACTTTCTTTCTAAAATTTTTTCCTTCTTCTGTATCTCTTAATAAATCATCTATTAATGATTCAACTCCTACTTCATTTCCTTGCAAATTATTATAAGTAATTAGTATTTCTTCCTTTTTATATTCTTCAGCTAACTTTATTAAAAGCTGTGATAAAATATCAATATTTTCACAACACTTCTTGATTACATCAATCATCATTTCAAAATTATTCTTATATGCTATAAAATTAACTCCGTAATTATTTATTAGTTCAAATATATCTTTATGAGGAAGTTGTAAATCATAATTTCTAGTCTCTGGATCATAAATGAAAGAGCTTGAATAAAATACTATTTTACTCACACTATTTTGCATTCTAAAATTCCTAATTATATCATCGCCCATTAAATTTTTAGAATATCCTTTTTTCAAATCATAATCTATAAGTAATATATCATAAAGCTTATTACTATCATAATCATTTTCATTATTTATAACATCAAATTCAATATCAATATCACAATCAAACTTTATTTTTTTTTTGTATGCATTACATACTGTTGCAATTTGAACTTCATCATCTATTACTAATGCTTTATATCTATATTTATATTTCATATTTTATTTCCTCCCTGTATTATTGGTAATTTAATTAAAAATGTTGTTTTTTTATTCTCTTCCCCCATATTCACGCACATTATTTCCCCTTCATGATCTTTCACTGCATCTCTTGCAGTTGCTAATCCAATTCCTGATCCATCTGTATTTGATCCCCATAATGCAAAAATGAAAGGTATTTTATCTTCTGGAATTCCTTTTCCGTTATCGGAAAAATATATTTCTATAAAACCATTATTTACCTTAGTCTCCATAGTTATTTCTCTATTCTCAATTTCTGATAATGCTTTAAATGAATTATCAAATAAATTTTCAAAAACATTTATCTGTAAAGCCTCTTTATTACCTTTGATTTGAATATTATCCGCTTCAAAAATATTTTTAAGAACGACATCTTCTTGCCTTAATCTAGAAGCATGATTTCTAATTGTCTCATCAATTAACTCTCTTATATAAAAATTATTCTTTTTGGCTTTTGCAGCTTTAATAATTTTTAGTGAGCCATCAACCATCTTTCTTATAGTATTAAATGCTATTTTAATTTCTTTAGTATTAAATTCAATTTTAGAAATTTTAAGATCTATCTCTAGATCAACCAGCTGGGCATCTATTATGGCTAATTTATTCTTAATCTTATGCATTGTGTTAAATAACACACCTTCTGCACCAGTAATCTGCGAATAAATTTTTATTTTTTTATCAATTTCTTTTGATGCTGTTTCAACTCTTACTATATTATCCATCAATTTATCAGAATTATATTCTAATTCCGCCATTAATTCCGTTTTATCATTATAAGGTATGTCTACTTTGTCAATTATTTTCTTAAAATTTTCTATAAAGTTTGTGGTCTGACTTTTCAAATTACTTGATTCATATTTTAAAATTTCGCTAGTTTCTTTTGATTCACTTTCAATTTTATCGAATATATATGTTTGAAATGTCCCAATAATTTTCCAAATAAATTCTTTTAATTGAGCAAACTCTGGAACATCTTCTATTAATCCAACTCTATCTGTTGCTTCTTTAAGAATAACATTCCCTTTTGACTCATTATGAGAAAGTAAAATATATCCAACTAAATCTCTTGTTCCAAAAGTTCTAAAAACACCTTGAGAATGTTTGTTATCAATTTCAAGCCAATCATTATGAGATTCTCCATATGGCATTATTCTAAAATTATCCCTAAATATCTTTATATTTCCATATTCATGCGTTGGTAACCCCATACTCTTTGTAAATATACCTTTATCAACCCTATTCAAATAATATATAGTTACCTCCACATGACCAAATGGAGATTTATTATAAATTATATTTTCTGGACTAGTCGTAATATTTTCATTGTCGTGTATTTCATAATACATACTACCTTCTTTATCTACTCTTGCATAAATTTTAGTTTTTAGATATACAAAGGAGTCATTTAGAATTTTTTCAGTAACATTTTTTATACTAGTTTCTTCCTTTTTAGGATATGTGAACAGTATTACAAACTCATCTTGTTCAATTTCTATCGGTGATAAAAACTTCTTTAAACTCATCTTTAATTTATCTATATCGCTTAAAAACCATCTATCTCTTAAATTCATTATTTTTAATTTTAATCCTGGTTTTTCATTATTTTCAACATCTTTTATTTCATATGTACATGGTATCTCTTCAATAAGCTTATCCCTAACATCAAAATCATCCCAATTGAATTTAACTATACATTTATTCTGTAAATTTTTATCTATTGACTCCATTTCTAATATAGATCCTACCTTATCAACTCCGAATCTACCAATTCCTTTTTCTCCATTTACATATCTTTTTGCTATAATTTCTATTTGCTCTTTTCTAATCCTAACATGTTCTACTCTATTTTTTTCTTTATATGATGTTCCTAATTCCATCCAATTATCTTCTATCTCTTTTAAGGTCATACCTTTACCATTATCTATAATTTCTATATAAGAATCTTCCTTAGAGACTAGTTTAGATTTTTTTCCATCATCACATTCAAAATTG
>JBFWMT010000034.1:0-26100 GCA_050251415.1 Anaerotignaceae bacterium
AACTTGTTGTTTGGGTACTTATTAACGTAATATTGTTCATTTTTTTGTATAAAAGCCATGTTGTGCACATCCTCCAACTGAGTTATCAACAAAATTAAGGAGTTATCCACGCTAATTTGTGGATATCTACTCTGTTTCAAATTTATTCACTCTTTTTTATTGCCTATTTAGTTGCTATTTTACTTAATGCCACTAAATACCGAAATTTATTGTGTACACTAAATATTATTGTGTTTGAATTTGTAATTTACGCACAAACCATGTTGATAAATAGTGTACAGCATGCGTACATAAAATTAAATAATTTTCCGCTTAGAAAAGCATAAGTCAATAGTCAAATTACTGTTTTTTACCTTTTTTTAGCTTTTTTTCAAGCAAAGTTTCATGTATTTAGTACTAAAAAATTTATATTTTAAAAGTTTGCACACAAAAAGTTATGCACTCTATCCACAAAAACGCTGTGGATAACTTTTGCCTATCCTCTTTTTGTGTTAACAAATCTTATATTTATCCACTCAATTATCAACCCTGCGGCAATTCCACCCAAATGTGCAAAGTTATCCACACCAATATCCATAAATCCCATAGCTATGCCAACAACTGCCCAAAGCAAAATTGTAAAAAAATTAAGCCCTTCTATTTCACGACGGTTACTACCACTAAAAATAATAAGTGCTCCTATAAGGCCAAAAATTGCACCCGATGCACCTACCGATATTCCACCTGTGAAATACACACTGGCAATACTTCCACCTAGCGCCGATAAGAAGTATATAATTAAATATGCAATCTTTCCCAAATATTTTTCTGCCCTAGAGCCAAATATATACAGTGACAAGCAGTTATACCCAAGGTGAGTAATTCCGCTATGCAAAAATGCCGATGTAATAAGGCGGTAGTATTGGTGATTATTAAGTACCATTTGGCTGTCATTTGCAAAACGCTGAAAAAATGAAGCTTCACTGCCCGTTAACCTTAAATATGCCCAAACAATTATATTAATAAAAACAAGGCTTAGGGTTACATGAATGTTGTTGGTAAAAACAGGCACTGCCGTTTTTACACGGTAATTATGCTCCATAGTCTTAAGGTTTTCATCTGCATCGCTCAATATCTGCCCATCTGCATTTGATGAAAAACACTGGGTTATAATTTCTGCAATATTTAGTATTTTCGTAGGCTGATTTTTTCCAAAACTAAGATGTTCAAGACTTATGTTAACTTGCCACCATACCTGATTTATTTTTTCTCCTGTAACAAGCTGTTTTTCGTCTATAAAAGCTTGTACATCTGCATTGCTTGCATTTGTAACCATCAAGTTAAGGCAGACGGCATAACTGCAATTCATGCTTCTTATAGATTTTTCCATTTGCAAGTTAAGCGGCTCTATAATTTCAGTTACTGTATTAAGCGGCATCAAATCCGCATTAATTATGTTAACCATATAGAGCACAGGGCTTATATTTCGTGCCAAAACAACAATGGGCGTTTCCTGTGTAAGGGCTACATTATTTTTAGCTGAAACAATACGATAATCATTGGCTATAAGTCGCTGGCACAGGTTTTTAGTAAATTCTGCATACATTGTATTTCTCCTAGTCTATTATAATTTATAAAATGATTAGTGAAATTTTATCACCTGTGCCTACTTATGTCAATTTTTTAGATTTCCAAACCCTATAATGAGCGATTTTCACTACAAAATTGCCTGTATAAGTATCAGCGCACAAAAACCTGGCAGCCCTAACACACCTATAAACCCCACCGTAAGCAGATTAATGCCCACAGCTACACCCAGCGGGGCAAGAACATAGTTTGAAACCACCAGTGCCAGTGCCCCAACTGCAGAATTTAAAATTAGCCCCAGCACTAGCTTAATAGGTTTTGCCATCACCAGCAGTGCAATAAGTGCAAGGCACACCACAATCATTGAAACTATCATTGAAATTGAGTCCATAAGCACATTCCCCCATTTTTGTTACTGAACTGATGCCTTATCTACAAATGCAAAGGCAACAAGCCCCTCTTTTTTTGCGCGCCTAATATAATATTGGTATCGTTTATTTAGGGCTGTAAGCTCATAAATATAACTATCTATAAGACATTCATCTGTTACAAGGTTTAAATTTTGCTGTGTTGCTTTCATTTGTCGATTAATTTCAGCTATGTGCTTCATAAGTTCTTCCTGCTGAGACGGTGCTTGGGGCTGTTTTGTATTGAAAAGAGTTGGGGCTTTTATATCCATATTTTTACCTCCACATAATCCGTAATATACTCTACTGATAATATAAGTGAATTTGTGGAATAATATTCCTGTTTTGTACAAAAATTAAGACTTCCCTTTTGAGGAAGTCTTAATTTTTTAGACAAAGTCAAAACCTTGAGAGCTTCGCCCTCAAACACCCACAAGGGTTTCCTGTCAGCACTTTGGCTCGCAACGCTGTCCTGCGGACAGATGGCATATCTTTGCCATTGCCACCTTGACCCCTACACAACCGCATAATTATGTGGTTTTAATGAAAGTTTTTGGACTTGCTTTTTTCAAAAAGCAAGTGGGATTGGGCAACGCCCAAGGTTGGTCTTCAGTCTAAATTCTATTTTGCAAATACTTGGTACAGTAGCCTGCTACAACGCCTATTGCAAAGCCTGTTGCAACACCACTAACCATAAGCACTGGTATTAGATAAACAACAACTGTTCGCCCTAAAATTACACACGCCACAGCTATCTGCCCTAGGTTGTGGAAAATTCCGCCCAGAACACTTACACCAATGGTGCTCATTTTACCACTTTTCTTCGCAAACACCATTACTATGTAGCTTAAAAAAGCACCTGCCATGCTGTACCAAAATCCAAGAAAACCTCTAAACAAAAGGGCTGAAATAAATACCCTTATAATTGAAATATAAAAGGCTTCCTTTGTACCCATTACATACAGTGCAAGCAAAACTATTACATTAGATAGACCAAGCTTTATCCCTGGCACAGGCAATGGCACGGGTATTATTGCCTCAACATAGCCCATAAGTATTGAAAGGGCGGCAAAAATGCCGTAATAAGCTATCTTTTTGCTCATTCTATTCCCTCCTACTGCACCACTGCATCAACTGTGTTATCATTTCCGCCCTCTATTTCCACTACTACTTTGTGTGGCAAGCAAGTAATACTTTCATTTTTAAGAGAAATTGCTTTGTGGTTAACACAAATTTTATCTCGGCAATCTGCATCTATTATTTTCGCCTTGCCATCCTTAACGACTATAAGATTATATCCATGTTCTGTTTCTACCCTGTACTGTGTGTCCTGTAAAAGGCTTAGGCGAGTTTCCTCAACACCATCCACATATACAACGGCAACTCCACCCGGTGTATCCGCCCTTAGCAGACCCGAAAAGTACAGGCCGCCAGCAACCGCCAAAGCCACTACAACTACTGCAACATCCCATTTCTTCAAGTAAAATCATCCTATTCTAAAAAACAGGTGCCTTACAAAAAGGCACCTTAAAGTTTTATTTTGTAATTTTTTCAAGCCCGCCCATATAAGGTCTTAATGCCTCTGGTATAAGAATTGAGCCGTCTGCCTGCTGACAATTTTCCAAAATAGCCGCTGTTGTGCGCCCTACCGCAAGACCACTGCCGTTAAGTGTATGCACAAATCTTGCTTTATCTTTTACGTTGTCTTTAAATTTAATATTTGCTCGTCTTGCCTGGAAATCTTCAAAATCTGAACAGCTTGAAATTTCAACATAACGATTGTAGCTTGGCATCCAAACCTCAATATCGTATGTCATGGCTGAACTAAAGCCAAGATCACCGCCGCAAAGGCGTACTACTCTATACGGTAAACCCAAAAGCTGTAAAATTTCTTCTGCATCGTTTGTAAGCTTTTCAAGTTCAGCATAGCTGTCTTCTGGTTTTGTAAACTTAACCATTTCTACCTTATTAAACTGGTGCTGACGGATAAGCCCTCTTGTGTCACGTCCTGCTGAACCTGCTTCTGCGCGGAAACATGCTGTGTAGGCAGTATGCTTAATAGGAAGGTCGCTTCCATTTAAAATCATGTCTGCATACATATTTGTAACTGGAACCTCTGCTGTAGGCACAAGGAAATAATCTGTGCCAGCAACCTTAAATGCGTCTTCTTCAAATTTTGGAAGCTGACCTGTGCCTGTCATGGATTTTCTGTTTACCATAAAAGGAGGGAATACTTCAAGGTAACCGTGTTTTTCGGTATGTGTATCAAGCATAAAGTTCATTATTGCTCTTTCAAGCCTTGCTGCCGCTCCCTTGTATATAGTGAAACGTGCACCTGTAATTTTTGCCGCTGTGGCTGGGTCAAGAAATCCGTAATCATCGCCAATTTCCCAATGTGGCTTTGGCTCAAAATCAAATTTTGTAGGCTCGCCCCATTTTCTCATCTCAATATTATCCTTATCATCTGCACCTGCAGGTACTGAATCACAAGGTGTGTTAGGTAATGTATACATAAAAGCTTCAAGGTCAGCATCCACAACAGCCATCTTAGCATCAAGTTCTTTAATTTGGTCTGCAAGTACTTTCATCTCTGCCATAAGCGCTGTGGTATCTTTTCCTTCTTTTTTAAGCTTTGGAATTTCTTTGGAATCAGCATTTTGCTTGCTTTTAAGTTCCTCAACTTGTCCAATAAGTTCTCTTCTAGTTTTATCCATATCAACAAAGGCTTCTAAGTTATATTCCTTATTTCTTTTTCCAAGTGCTGCCTTAACCTTATCAAAATCTGTTCTTAATAACTTTACATCTAACATATTATTTCCTCCCGCTAGTTTTAAGCTTATTCTTATTTTTTCCGTCTTTGGGTTTTTAATTCATAAAATGAATATTTTGTTTCCATGGGGCAATAATATTTATATACCGTTTGGTGGCATGGGCTGGCAATGGTGCTTGTCCTTGGCCATTTTGGTGTATTCCGAAAATCACTCCCCCCGATTTTCGGATTTTTATTTTGCAGACAACATAAGATAGTAACCGTGGATTACTCCGCCGTTACAACCTCTTTTGATGCCAAAATATCCTGTAAATCAATTTCTTCGTCACTAAACGTCTCGAAAGGTACATCCTTTACCTTTTTACCATAAGCAAGCGGTACTCTTTTTTCAAGTTCATCTAAAATTTCTGAACGTCTTTCAGGAGTATAGCTATTTGTTATAGCCATTTCCAATGCCTTAAGTTCTTCCTCTGAAAGCACATATTCACTTACGCCAAGTTGAATTGGTTTTGCATATGTAAAGGAGCCTGTACGGCTATGAATGCCGTTAAGTACAACACCGTTATTTTCAGTATCCAAAAGTGCCACTGCATAGCAAAGATTTCCTCCCACTTCATCAAATGGATTATAGCGTATAACGCCAACTTTTTGCACGCATTTAGACATATTTTTGTCCATATCTCTAACCAATTGGGCTAAAGTTTCGTATCTTTCCTCCATTTTAGAAGCAGTCGCATGAAATTCCTTAAACTGGTGCTCCATATTATACTCTGGTCGCCTTTTACCCCCTGTAAAAAGTTCATACCTTTTACGAAGTTTAATTGCCTCCAAAAGAGCAATAATACTTACAACAATTAATGCAACCACAAGTATTGCCAAAACAACAACTATGCTAAGTAAATTTTGGTTCAAAAATTCACTAAAGCCATTCATTTTTGCTCTCACATCCCATCTATTTTATATAATCCTCTATTCAAAAGCTTTCTGCTTTTTTTATTAATCCTAACAGCCTGTCCAAATCCTCATCGGAATAAAACTCAATTTCAATTTTGCCTTTATTTTGCTTGCTTTTAAGCTTTACCTTTGTTCCTAAAATGGATTTAAGGTCAGTTTCTACTCTATCAAAGCATTCTGTGTTGAATTTTGTCGGCTTTTCAAGCTTTTCTTTATTATTTTCCTTTTTATGCTCAAGGCGATATTTTACAAGAGATTCCACTTGGCGCACGCTTAAGCTATCCTCCAAAATTCTTTCAGCAATCTCAAACTGTTCTTCACCGTTTTCAAGGGAAAGTAAGGTTCTTGCATGTCCGCCAGAAAGCTTGCCCTCCATAACAAAATTTTGTACCCTTGCATCAAGATTAAGCAGTCTCATTGCATTAGCCACGGCCGAGCGACTTTTGGCTACTTTTTTTGCTATATCGTCCTGGCTTAAACCAAATTCTTCCCAAAGACGTTTATATCCATTCGCCTCTTCTATAGCATTCAGGTCTTCACGCTGAAGATTTTCTATTAAAGCCACTTCAAACAGGGTTTCATCCTTCATTTCCCTTACTATTGACGGTATTTTTTTAAGGCCAGCTATTTTTGAGGCTCTCCACCGTCTCTCACCAGCAATCAGCTCATAATAATCATCTTTTTTTCTTAAAATAATAGGCTGAATTACCCCACATTCCTCAATGGATTGTGCAAGACTTTCAAGTGCACCTTCTTCGAAGCGTTTTCTTGGCTGATTTGGGTTTGGCTCAATTTTATTGATATCAATTTCCACAACGAAATCTGAAGTTGCTGCTGTTGCAAGATTATCTACTTCCGAGTTAATTAATGCAGTAATCCCTCTGCCTTTTGCTCCCAAACCGCCTTTTTTTGCTGCTGCCAATTAACTCCACTCCTTTTCAATAACTTCCTCAGCCAATAATCTGTAGCTTTCTGCGCCTTTGGATTTTCCATCGTACATCGTTATAGGCAAGCCGTGGCTTGGTGCTTCGCCCAATCTTACATTTCTTGGTATAATTGTGCGATACACATTTGCTCCAAGACTTCCCTTTACTTCTTCAACAACCTCAAGGGAAAGATTTGTACGGGCGTCATACATGGTGAACACCACACCCTCAAGTTCCAGCCCAGTATTTAACCTCTGTTTTACTAGGCCAATGGTATGAAGTAATTGCTCCAATCCCTCCAAAGCAAAGTATTCACACTGAATTGGCACAAGCACTGTGTCTGCCGATGTAAGTGCATTTATTGTGATTAAGTTTAATGATGGCGGACAGTCTATAATAACAAAATCAAAATCATTTTTGATTTTTGTAAGCTCTTCCTTTATTATGTATTCACGTTTTTCCCTACCAATGAGTTCAATTTCAGCTCCAGCCAAATTCATATTGGACGGAATAATTTTAAGATTATCCACGCAGGTTTTTGTCATTGTTTCTTCAATAGTCATCTCTCCCAACACTATGTCATACAGCGTTGCTTCAAGATTATTTTTTTCAAGGCCAAGGCCACTGGTTGAGTTGCCTTGTGGGTCGGCATCCACTATAAGTACATTTTTGCCTGCCTCTGCCAGACATGCAGCAAGATTTATGGCAGTAGTTGTTTTCCCTACGCCACCCTTTTGGTTTGTGACTGCTATTATTCTGACTTTTCCCATTTTTCAGGCTCCTTTTAGCTTGTGGACTTTAATATATTATCTACTATCATAAAATTAATTCTACCACAATATTTTCCAAAGTTAAACCTTTATTTTGATATTTGTGTGTTTTTTTGTTTCACGTGAAACATTATGTATCCAAGTTTTTAAACTTCTTTTAAATTTTTATTTTTAATCACTTGTAGGTTATATTTAATTTGGTTTCAAAATTTAAATATACGTTTTTCCCATCACTTTGTTATTAAAAAGGCTGATGTTTCACGTGAAACATCAGCCAGAATTTCATTTACATCTGCTCAGGTGCATTTATACCTAAAAGTCCAAGGCCTGTTGTTAGTACAGTTTTAACTGCATATACAATAGTTAGGCGAGCATTTTTAATATTTTCCTCGCTTGAAAGAATTGGATTGTCATGGTAGAACTTATTAAACGCCTGTGCAATATTAACCAAATGTCTTGATACTATAGATGGCTCATACTTTGAAGCCGCATCTTGAACCTTATTCGGGAAATCCGCAAGTAGTTTACAAACTTCTGCACTGCTCTCGTCCGCAAGCAAAGTATAATCAACATTAGTATCTATCTGAACTATGCCAGCTTTTTTAAGCACACTGCAAGCCCTTGCATTTGTATATTGCACGTAAGGTCCTGTTTCACCCTCAAAACTAAGCATTCTTTCCCAGCTAAAAACAACATCCTTAATACGTCCGTTATAAAGGTCATTGAAAATAACTGCACCTATCCCAACCTGCTTTGCAACCTCTTCTTTGTTAGGAAGGTCTGGATTTTTTTCCTCAATAATCTTCTTTGTTTCGTTAACTGCCTGATTTAGAAGTTCCTCCATAAGTATAACATTGCCCTTACGTGTTGAAAGCTTACCTGTATCTAGGCTTACAAGTCCAAAAGGAACATGCACCAAACCTTTGCTCCACTCATACCCCATTTTATCAATAACCTTAAAAAACTGTGCAAAGTGCAGATTTTGATCTAACGCCGTTAAATATAAACATTTTTCAAAATCATATTTATTTTTACGGTATAATGCCGCAGTAATATCACGGGTGGCATAAAGAGTACCGCCGTCCTTACGAATAATAAGACAGGGAGGCATTTTTTCTTCCTCCAAATCTACAATCATAGCGCCTTCGCTCTCAACAAGAAGTTTTTTCTCCTTAAGCTCATCAACCACTGCCGCCATTTTGTCGTTATAAAAACTTTCGCCTGTATAGGCATCAAATTTTACACCAAGCATAGCATATACACGGTCAAATTCCTTCATGCTTATTTCGTAAAACCACTTCCATAGTGAAAGTGCTTCCTCGTCACCATCTTGCATTTTTACAAACCAGCCTCTTGCTTCATCGTCCAATTCCGGCTTATTTTCAGCTTCATCATGGAATTTAACGTAAATACGCATTAATTCCTGTATGCCCTCATCTTCAACGGCCTGTTTTGAACCCCAATTTTTGTAAGCTACAATAAGCTTGCCAAACTGTGTACCCCAGTCCCCAAGGTGATTCACACCTTCACAATTGTACCCTAAAAACTGATGGATTTTATAAATTGCGTTACCAATAACTGTTGAGCGAAGATGACCAACATGAAAAGGTTTTGCAATATTAGGCGAAGAGTAATCAATAACTATAGTTTTCCCGTTGCCAATAGTGCTTTTTCCATAGTTCTGCTTTTCAGCAATAACATTTTCTAGTATTTCTTTGGCAAACATTCCCTTGTTAGTAAAAAAGTTTACATAAGCACCCTCAATTTTAATTTCACTTATAAAATCGGGCTTTGTAATCTTTTCCACAATATCTACCGCTATTAAAGGCGGTGCTTTTCGTAGAGTTTTAGCCAAACGAAAACAAGGAAAAGCGTAATCCCCCATTTCTGTATTTGGAGGTATTTCTATTCCGCTCAAAACTTCTGCCGTTTCAAGCCCTGCCACCATGGCAATTGCCTTTGCTATCTCAAATTTAAAATCCATTTAAATTTTCATCCTTTCGTTCTTTCGTATAAAGCTACTTAAACATTAAGCTTAAGTGTATCACAAATTTCCTAGGTATTCAAGGTTTGGTAAATTTGCCTATCTGTTTATGCCCTTGTAATTATATGGTCTAACAAGCTACTCCGCAAAGTTATATTTTAATATTATCGCCTGCAATTGCAAAATGAATTCCAATATATATTATTATTACAATTATATAGTAAAATTGTGAGATATTCTATAAAAATAGCTTTATTTTTGTGAGAAATTGTATCATAATAGATATAATAGAAATGAAAGTGAGGTGCTTATATGAAATTAAAAAATGTCTTAAAAATATTTGGTATTTTGGGCGCATCCGTAGGTAGTTTATCAATAATTAACAAAGGAATCTTTGCCCTTTCAAAACGACAGAACGCAGAATTTGAGAATGGTGAATATTTTGAATGGAAATATGGACGTGTACATTATAAAAAATTTGGATCAGGCAAACCCGTTGTGTTACTGCATAGCTTAACCATAGGTGCAAGCCACTGCGAATTTTCAAAGAATATTGAAGTACTAAGCCAAAAATATACGGTGTTTGCCCTCGATTTACCGGGCTTTGGATACAGTGACAAGCCAAAGATTACCTACACAGCGTTTACCTATGCATCTTTTATAAATGATTTTATAACAGAAATTGTTGGACAACCAAGTATGGTTATTGCATCCAATGGCTCTGGAATGTTTGCAACCATTGCCGCTAAACTTTTTAGCCAAAACATAACACGTCTTACACTTATTTCACCTAATGGTATTAGCGATGAAATGGCTAAAAATAGTGACTTTTATTACCGTACCATGTTGGAACTGCCACTTCACGGCACTACTATTTATAACTATTTTGCTTCACGAAAAATTATAAAGCAATTCTTGTTAACAGATGGCTTTTATGCCCCAGAAAATGTGGATAAAACCGCCATCGACACCTTTTATTACCCTGCACATGGCACAAACAGCGATGTACGGTATGCCTATGCCTCTTTTACAACTAAATATATGAATATGGATATAAAGGGATATTTTGAAAATCTTACCATGCCAATTTGTATAATTTGGGGCGAGGAACACACCTTAAATTCTATAAATAATATGGATATTTTAAAGGAGCTACAGCCAGCGGCTGAATATTATATTTTTGAAGAAACTAAGATGTTTCCTCATTATGAAAATGCTGATGAGTTCAATAGCATCATTATGGGACTAGGCAAGTTTTAAAAACTTTAAGCAATTTAAAGATACAAAACCATTAAAAGCACTATTTAACACAAATTTGAATACGAATTAGGGGAATTTAGAATGTCATTAAATTTAGCAAACACACGTACAATTGATTTAAAAACGGAACAAGCTATTATGGAAAAAACCATAGAACACGTTATAACTGTTACTAAAAGCGAGAGTGAAAGTGGCGTTATACAAATGATGCAACCAAAATATATGGGTTGCAGTTACGAAGACAAAGAAATTTCTGTAATGTTTCACGTGGAAAAATGGGAGCTTAATCCACAGGGTTCTATGCACGGTGGACTTATTAGCGCCGCCTTTGACACTACCTATGGTATGCTTACACACTACCTGGCTAAAGATTGCTTTATTACCACTGTAGATTTATCCACAAGGTATTTAAAGCCTGTACCCATAGGCAGTGATCTGCTTATTAAGGCAAAAGCCTGCTCTGTAGGGCGTACTATCGTAAGTCTTACAGGCGAGGCATTTCTTGTAGGCAAAGACCTCCTTGCGGCTACATCAAGTTCAACATTTATGATTTTAAGGCACAAAAAAACACAGCTGCCTACTATATTAAAGAACAAATAAAAAATCTTAATGTTGATTTAAAAGTTCAAGGCAAGATTTCTTTTGGGTTAAGTAAGAAAACATAGCTGTACACTTTTTTCGTCATAAAAATTTAAGGAAAAGTATTGAATATTTGTAACTAATTAGTGTTACACTCATTTCTAAAGGAGTGATCACGATGAAAAACATATTAAAAATTATTGCCCTAGCCACCACTGTTTTTATTTTTGCTGGATGTACATCAGGGCTTATAACAAAAGATAAAATAAACACCGACACCGTTACCATATATTATGACCAGCTGTCCAACGCAAAACCACTAGTGTTTTCAAGCAGTAATCCAGACGATGCGGCGGTTATAGAAGAAATAACCTCTATTGCCTCACATACCAGTGAATACAAAATTGTTCCACAGGAAAAGTTATACGAAGGAACCTGCGAAATGTGGCTACAATTTGGCGACAGTACGGTAATTGGAATATATAGTGACAAAGATTACGGCTATGTTGGCACAACTATTGACCCTATAGGTGAAGATGCAATGTATCTGCCAGAAGGACTTAGTAAATGTGTAAGCGATATTATTGATGTTTACGGCTACACCTACAAAAGTTTTTTAGGCGAAGTTACAGCAGTACACGAAAACAGCATTACTATTACCCCAGCTGCCGATACAGATGAGATAAAAAGCTCTGATTCCATTGTGGTATCTGTAACAGAATACACAAGCGTTTTTGGTGACAAAACGCTTGAAGAAATGGCAACAAGCACTATTTCTATTGGCTCTACCGTTGAGATCACCTACGATGGAAATGTACAGGAAAGCTATCCTGCAGGTATACCAGGTGCTACTATGATTAGGGTATATGAGTAACCTCAACGCCACATGTTTCATATATGTAATACAAATTCAAACCTATGGAACTTCGGCTCCATAGGTTTTTACGTGTAACAATTGTCTACCTTGGTATATTGATAACTATTTCGTATCCGCCTACCCTTTCTTCTACCCTGTACACTGCATCAATTCCGCTGTTTTTCATAATCTCTACAGATTTTTTAATTGTATTTGTTATAAGTCGAATATCACCAAAATTTCGCTTTATTCTTTGGTCATTTACTACAATTGTGCTTTCTCTTATTCTTTCTATTGTTTCCTCAACAAGATCTTCAGTTTTTTTCACATTAAGCTCGTTTGCAATTACCTTAAGCACAACCTCTTCCCTAACCTTTTCATCAGGAATTTTTAAAAATGCCCTTGCATGTCGCTCCGTAAGGTTGTTGTCCAACAATAGTCCTTTTATGTTATCACTTAGGCGAAGTATTCGTATTTTGTTGGCAATTGACGACTGACTTTTACCCAGTTTTTGTGCTACTTCTTCCTGTGTTAAGCCGTAATCCTCAATAAGGCTTTGGTAACCCAACGCTTCCTCTATGTAGTTCAGGTTTTGACGCTGTATATTTTCGGTTATTGCAATTAATGCACTTTTGTTATCGTTTATGTTAATAGCTATTGCAGGTATAGTTGCCAATCCTGCTAATTTTGCTGCTCTCAGTCGTCTTTCGCCACACACCAGCTCATAGCAATGTCCGTTTATTAGACGCACAGTTACAGGCTGCATTACACCAAATTCCTTTATGGAATTTACAAGTTCCTCCAAAGCCTCCTTATTAAAATATTTTCTTGGTTGATTAGGGTTTGGCTTTATCTCATCTACAGATAATTCCAACACCTTTTTCTCGTCTTTTGCTGGATTTTTTTTCTGAAAAAAGTCATAAAATCTTATTGGCTCTGCCATAAATCTACCACTCTCCTTGTATAATTGGAAAATTCTTACTTTTATTATAGCATAATGCTTGTCCAACCTCAGATATATTCGTAGACATAATTATTACAAAATTATTGATTATATTAGACAAATTGACTTTTTAGTAATGTTATAGCAGATAACAATTATTAAATAATAATAACTTTGCAAAATAATTTGTTATGACTAAATATAATTGCACCCTTTTCCTATATGCAAACAACCTCCATCAACTTTTAAAAAATGGATAAACACTTGAAGGTGTCATCTAAGATTCCCACAAACTTTCATATCCCGGGGAATATTTAACATCATAATACATGTCGATATATGGAGGATAACAACAAAAAATCCCTATAGACTGCTCTATGGGGATTTTAGACTGAAAATAAATATAGAATTTTATTATTTACTTTATAGGTTTTTTGCTTGCTGTACCTGCTTTGCGTGGGTAAACCTTTGGCGTATTTGCAATCTTTTTAATGATTACTAGGCTGTGGGTAATATCGCTGTTTGGTATTTCAATTTTTATTACCTGTTCCACCTTACCGCCAAGCTTGCTAATTGCGGTTTCACCCTCGCTTACCTCTTGTTCAACGTCAGGACCTTTAAGGGATATAAAACTGCCCCCTACCTTAACAAATGGCAGGCAAAATTCACTTAAAACTGAAAGGTTTGCCACCGCACGGGAAAGGCAATAATCAAACTTTTCTCTAAACACAGGGTTTTGTCCACCATCTTCAGCTCTAGAGTGGATATTATCCACGTTCTCAAGTTCAAGCTGTGTACAAACTTCGTTTAAAAATCCAATTCTCTTGTTAAGGCTATCTAATAATGTAACTTTAAGATCTGGACGTACTATTTTTACTGGCAGACCGGGAAAGCCTGCACCCGTACCCACATCAATTATTTGGGCACCCTCTTCTATTTTAACTGCACTAAGTATAGAAACCGAATCTGCAAAGTGCTTTATAACAACCTCACCCGCGTCGGTTATTGCAGTAAGGTTCATTTTTTCATTCCACTGCAAAAGAAGGTTTTTATAGTCAAAAAATTGCTGAGTCTGTTTTTCGCTAATACTGATACCCATTTTATTAAGACTATCAATAAGCAATTGTCTATTATCCATTATTCCCCTCCTCTACAGCATTTTTGGGATATTTTCAAGTTCCGCTAGCTCTGTTTTTGGCTGTTCTTTTCTTCCTAAAGCAAAATATGGCTTTTTGTTCCACACAACATTTTTCACCGTATATACCTTATTAATAACAATGCGGCGAGCTACCTTTGTTTGTACAAATATCTTTCTTGGCTTAAAATTAAATTTTATTACAAAATGTCCTCTACCCATTATTCCTCCCCTTTATTTGTTCAAGGTGAATAAGCAAAACTGAAATATCCGCTGGAGACACTCCTGAAATTCTTGAAGCATGACCAATAGAAAGCGGTTTAATATTATTAAGCTTCTGCATCGCCTCTATACGCAAGCCTCTTACGTCTGAATAATCTATACTTTCTGGCAAAAGGCGTTTTTCCAGCTTTTTGAACTGCTCCACTTGGTTTAACTGCTGTTTTATGTAGCCTTCATATTTAATTTGCAGTGCCGCCTGTTCCCACACCTCACGGTCCAACTGAGGGCGGTTAATGTCTATAACGGCAAGATGTTCATAGCTAAGCTCTGGACGTTTCAATAAATCGCAAAGCTTGGCCCCACTTTTCAGCGGTGTTGAACCATTGTCGGCTAAAAACTGCTGTACCTCGTCCTTTGGTGTAACGATTGTGTTATTTATACGGGCTTTTTCTTCCGCAATAAGGCGTTCCTTTTCAACAAACTTTTGGTAACGCTCCTCTGAAATAAGGCCTATTTTATGACCTATTGGTGTAAGGCGTTGGTCAGCATTATCCTGCCTTAAAAGCAAACGATACTCTGCACGAGAGGTCATCATTCGGTAAGGCTCTTTACTGCCCTTTGTAACTATATCGTCAATTAATACACCAATATATGCATCGGCACGGTCTAAAATAACAGGCTCTTCTCCTTTAATATACATTACAGCATTAATTCCCGCAATAAGACCTTGTGCGGCAGCTTCCTCGTATCCACTTGTACCATTAAACTGACCAGCACCAAAAAGCCCCTTAACCGCCTTAAATTCTAAGCTAAGTTTAAGCTGTGTTGCATCTATACAGTCATATTCAATGGCATACGCTGTACGCATAAACTGGCAGTTCTCAAGGCCTGGCACTGTGCGGTATAAGGCAACCTGTACCTCCTCTGGCAAGGAAGAACTCATCCCTTGAACATAAAGCTCGTTGGTATTTTCGCCCTCTGGCTCTATAAAAATTTGATGTTGAAGCTTATCCGCAAAGCGAACCACCTTATCCTCTATTGATGGGCAATAGCGTGGGCCTGTGCCCTCTATTACACCAGCGTAAAGAGGTGAACGGTGAAGATTCGCCTTAATAATTTCATGTGTTTTTTCATTTGTATAGGTAAGGTAGCATGGCACTTGTTCACGGGCAATATCCCCTGCCTTGTTTTCAAAGGAAAAAGGAACGATGTCATCATCCCCATACTGTGGTTGCATTTGAGAATAATCCACCGTTTTGCTGTCTATTCTGGCAGGTGTACCTGTTTTAAATCGATACAGCTTTATTCCATTATCCATAAGGCTTTGGCTAAGTTGGGTTGCGGCTTTCAGACCATTTGGCCCACTTTCAATAATGGTTTCGCCATATAAACACCTTGCTTTAAGGTATGTTCCAGCGGCAAGAACAACGCTTTTTGCTTTGTACATAGCCCCTGATGAAGTTTCAATACCACAAACTGCACCGTCCTGGGTAATCAGCTTTGTTACCTCACCCTGGCGAATAATAAGGTTTGGGATTTGCTCCATGGTTTCCTTCATTGTATCCTTATAGCGGTTTTTATCTGCCTGTGCCCTAAGGGAATATACCGCAGGGCCTTTTCCTGTATTAAGCATTTTGGTTTGGATATAGGTTTTATCTATATTTTTACCCATCTCTCCACCCAATGCATCTATTTCACGCACAAGATGTCCCTTACTGCTTCCACCAATAGATGGATTGCATGGCATCATGGCTATACTGTCTAAATTTATGGCAAACACTATGGTTTTGAAGCCAAGACGGGCACTTGCCATTGCCGCCTCACAGCCTGCATGGCCTGCACCCACCACTATTACGTCACATTCATCAGCCAAATAAGCTGTCATATTTTTCAACTCCTTTTATATAAACCTTGAGGGCTTTGCCCTCAAACACCCATAAGGGTTTCACCCTTAACCCTTTTAAAACCGCATAGATATGCGGTTTTTATCAAAGTTTTTGGTCTTGCTTTTTCCAAAAAGCAAGTGGGTTTGGGCAACGCTCAAGGTTTTCGGTTTCTATTTTCCTAAGCAAAACTGCGAAAAAATCCTGTCCAGTAATTCATCGTCCACGCTGTCGCCTGTAATCTCTCCAAAATGATTATAGCCTTGGGTTAAATCCATGCTAACAAAATCCACAGGCATACCCATATTAATTGTTTCAAGTGCCTTTATAAGGCTGTTTTTTGCCGCAAAAAGTGAATTTCGGTGACGCACATTACTTATTACTGTATCATTATTTAACTCTATTTCACCGTCAAAAAACATTTCCTTTAGACGTTTGGTTAACTCTTCCATGCCTGTTCCATCTTTGGCGGATAAAGAAATTATATTTTCCTTACTTACTATATCACAAATTTCATTAATGTCTATTTGGTTTGGCAAATCTATTTTATTTAAAATTACAATGGCCTTTTTGTTGCGTATAATTTCAAATATTTGTCTATCCTCATCTGTAAGGGAACGGCTTGTATCTGCCATCATCAATATAAGATCTGCTTTAGCAGCATATTCCTTAGACTTTTCAACACCAATTTTTTCCACTTTATCTTGTGTTTCACGAATGCCTGCGGTATCCACAATTTTAACAGGTACACCGCCTATATTTATAAGCTCCTCCACCGTATCTCTGGTTGTACCCGGTATATCTGTTACTATAGCACGTTCCTCATCCAAAAGGTAGTTAAGCAATGAACTTTTACCTACATTGGGCTTGCCCAAAATCACTGTTGAAATTCCCTCTCGTATAATCTTACCTTTATCGGCAGAATCAATAAGCTTTTGGGTTTTTTCCAAAATTTCTGTTGTGCGTGTTCTTAAATTTTGATATGTTTCCTCTTCAATATCATGCTCGGGGTAATCTATGGATGCTTCAATAGTGGCAATGGCTGTTAGCAAGGTATCTCTAAGTTCACCTACTGTTTTTGCGATACTTCCCTCCAACTGGTTTATGGCACTTTGCCTGCCTAGGTCGGTTTTGGCATTTATAATATCTATAACCGCCTCGGCTTGCGTTAAGTCTATACGTCCGTTAAGGAAAGCACGTTTAGTAAACTCCCCTGGCTCTGCAAGGCGTGCCCCTGAATTAAGCAATGTTTCTAACACCTTTTGGCTTGCCAGTGTTCCGCCATGGCAATTTATTTCAACAACGTCGTCACGAGTGTATGTTTTTGGTGCACGCATAATGCTTACCAACACCTCATCAACAACAGTATCATTTTCAGGATTTTTTATATACCCAAAGGATATAGTATGGCTTTCCTTTGTATTTAAATCTGCACCGCTAAAAAGTGAATTGGCAAGGTTAATACAGCCATTTCCGCTAATACGCACTATACTTATACCACCATTGCCCGCAGGGGTGGATATTGCCGCAATTATATCGTCTAAGCTTGTTGCCTTCATAATAATACCCCTTTCTTCAAAAAGACCGTGGGAGAAAGTCATCCCACGGTTGATTATAATTGATGCCAAGACATTTTGAACAAAATTCCAAATCTTTATTTTAAATCGATTACAACATTTCTGAAAGGCTCATCCCCTTCAGAATATGTAGTTACATAGCGGTTATTTTGTAAGCTTGAGTGAATAATTCTTCTTTCATAAGGATTCATAGGCTCAAGCACTACCTTCTGCCCTGTTTGTCTTACCTTTTTAGCAAGATTATATGCAAGGGATTCCAGCGTATCTTTTCTTCTTTGACGATAATTTTCTGTATCAATTGTAATGCTAAGATATGGTGCATTGCCTTTGTTAACCACAAGATTAACTATATACTGAATTGAGTCCAAAGTTTGTCCTCTTTTACCAATAAGTATACCCATATCTCCGCCTGTTAAATTAATAAGCAGTTGTTTATCTTTAAGTTTGGTTTCAATATCAACTACAATACCCATAGCAACAAACATTTCACGCAAAAATTCTTTTGCTGTTCTTTCAGGGTCAAACTTAATTTTTGCCTTAACTACAGCATCCTTACTGCCAAAGCCCAAAAATCCCTTTGAACCTTCTTCAATAACTTCGTATTCCATATCTTCCAAAGAAGAAACCTTAAGTTCCTTCATTATTTCTTCCAGTACTTTTTCAACGGATTTTCCCGATTTTTGAATCTCATCCATCTCTTAAAGAACCTCCTTCGACTCTTTAGCGTCCCTTGACCTGAAATATTTATTTAATAACACCGTTTGACCTACCTGAATAAGGTTACTTATTGTCCAATAAATACCAATACCACCAGGCATTGTGATACACATACCGCCCATCATAATCGGCATCATAACATTCATAGATTTCATCATCTGCATAGATGGGTCACCACCACCACCAGCTTCTGTAGATTTTCTTGTCATAGCAACCGATGAAAAATAAGTGGTTAAACCAGCCACAATAGGTATTAAAATACCTGGGAAAGAAAAGCCTACTTTACTAATCATGCTGATACCCATAAAGGTTTCAATACTTGTTTTTTGTGCAAGCAATGGTGTAAGCTGTGCTGAGAAGTCACTGGCAGATGTAATAACTGTGTTCCACTCTGTTGCTGTAAGCATATTAATCAGCTTCATCATATCTGCCGTGCTAGCAACATCAATGGTCGCTTTGTGGGCAACAATCATATCTGTAAATATATCCAAACGCAAATCCACAGGAATGGATACTAAAACATCTGCAATTGCCTGATAGTTTGCACCAACTACATCAATATATATATATGCCTGCTGGAAGATGTAAAAAAGTGCATACAAAATAGGCAACTGAATAAGCATAGGCAAACAACCGCCCATCATATTCACGTTGTTGTCCTTTTGCAGTTTCTGCATTTCCATAGCCATTTTCTGCTGGCTTTCGGCATCTTTTTTGCTTTCATATTTTTTCTTTATCTTTGTCATCTCTGGCTGAAGTCTTTGCATTTTGTAATTAGACTGCTGAGATTTATACATAAGCGGAATTAAAACAACCTTTACTAAAATGGTAAATAATATTATAGCAATACCAAGTGAATTTGACTGAATTATGCCATAAATAAAATTGAACACCACATTGTAAATAACGCCCAAAAATTTAGCTATCGGGCCAACAATCATACCTGGTTCACGAGTACCTACAGCCAACGCTACAAGCCCTCCGGTTGATAAGGTTTCTATCACTTTTTTTCCTCCTCAAACAAATAGAATTATTTTCGATTATTATGGAACTGGGTCGTATCCACCCTTATGTAGCGGATGGCATTTCAAAATTCGTCTTACGCCAAGGTAGCCTCCTTTAAGTGCACCATATTTAACAATTGCTTCATAGGTGTACTGAGAACAGGTTGGTGTAAACCTGCAGCAGGCTCTTTTATAAGGCGATATAGCTGTCTGATAAAATCTGATTAGTAAGAGAAATATTTTTTTTATCATAAATAATCATTCCTTCTAAACTATATCGAACTATTGGACTTTTCTTTACTGCAGAACCTATTGGTAATGATTCAACGAATGATGAGGTTTTTATCATTATTTCCTTTTTAGTGCTTATTCAGACTTAGGTTTTGCCAAATTATGTTTTTTCACAAGGTTATGAAGCGATTTATCTATATCGTGATAGCTAGCGGTATTCGCACTTACCCGTGCAATTACCACTATATCATATCCAGTAGCCAGTTCGTCCTCCATAAGCCTGTAGCTTTCTTTTATTAGACGGGTTACATGGCTGCGCATAACGCTTTTACCAACCTTTTTACTTACCGTAATACCAAGGCGGTTACTATCCGGATATTTCTTATTCTTAATTACGTACAGAACAAGGAATTTGTTTGCTATAGACTTCCCCTTGTTGTAAACGAAACCAAATTGGTAGTTTTTTTTAAGCGACTGTGTAAAATGCACCTACATCCCTCTTTCAAAAGAAAACATAACTTAAACCCAAAAACATTTGAAATAGTCAAACATTTTCAGGTTCAATATTAAAAGGCCACATTAGCGGCCCTATAATCTCAAGTATTTATCAATTTAAAATTAAGCAGATAATACTTTTCTTCCTTTTTTTCTTCTTGCTGTTAATACTTTTCTTCCGTTTGATGTTGACATCCTTTTTCTAAAGCCGTGAACTTTGCTTCTCTGTCTTTTCTTAGGCTGGAAAGTCATTTTCATTGTTACGCACCTCCTTAATAATTCTTCACATTTGCATAAGTCTGCTAATGAGCACTTCCCTTATTATATTAGACAAAATGTCTTTCGTCAAGAAAATTTATTAAATAATATGCCTATTTCTTGGTTCAAAATCAATATTTTATCATCTAAACCAAATTTAAGTAAAATTTGGATGCGCCAAACTAAGTAGCGCATAAAAAATATTGAAAAGTTTTATATTAATTTTCCATTTTTCGTTCTACAATCATTAAAATTAAAGCATTTTATTGCTAAACATAAATTCGAAATTGTGTTGTGTAAATTTACCGTAACCTTATTAATGGAATATTTTATTTTCTAACCCATTTAATCACAATTTTTTGTTGAAAAATGGTACTAAAATACAAAGTTGTACACAATTGCCTGTATTATATGTTAATTTAATAGTACAATCTGTTTTTTATCTTATTGCGAAAAGTCCTTATTTTTGTTATATTATAGTGGAGTAAATATCTGATTAGGCAGAATATTACAGCCAAAAAAATATCAACAATAAAGTTATCAACAAGTTATACACAATTTGTTGATAACTTATATTAAGGGCAAAAAATAAATTTGGCAATTTTTTAGAAGAACAAATACAGGGTGCAATCTTCAGGCATCTGTGTATTTGTTCCGCAGCAAACTAATTGGGAGGAAAAAATGGACTACTTACAAGACATTTGGGCCAAAGCCCTTGATGTACTGGAAAAAGAGCTTGAAGTAATAAGCTTCAATACCTGGATAAAACCAACCACCGCTGTAAAAATAGACGGTCGTGACCTTATTTTGAAAGCGGAAAATGAGTTTTCTAAGGAATTTTTAGAAGGTCGATACCTAAACCTTATTAAAAACGCAATTATTCAGGTTAGTAACACAGAATATAATATTATGATAATAACCACCGAAACCATCCTTGCCGAACAAAAGGCATTTTTAAGGTCGAATGGCGCAGCAGACCCAGTGCTTGCCGCCAACCTTAACCCAAGGTATGTGTTTGAGAGCTTTGTTGTTGGTAACAGCAATCGAATGGCCCATGCTGCCAGTCTTGCAGTAGCGGAAGCACCAGCAAGGGCATACAACCCATTATTTTTGTATGGAAATGTAGGTTTGGGCAAAACTCACCTTATGCACTCAATTGCCCACTACATACTGGCAAAAAAGCCTGATACAAAGGTTTTGTACGTAACTAGTGAAACTTTTACAAACGAGCTTATTAATTCCATCAGTAACAATAAAAATGAAGAATTTAGAAACAAATACAGAAACATAGACGTTTTGCTTATTGATGATATTCAGTTTATTGCCCAAAAAGAACGTACACAGGAAGAATTTTTCCATACCTTTAATGCACTGCATGGTTCAAGCAAGCAGATTATTCTTAGCTCTGACCGACCACCAAGAGAAATTAAAACCCTTGAAGAGCGACTAAGAAGCCGTTTTGAAGGTGGACTGATTGCAGACATTCAGCCGCCTGATATTGAAACAAGAATTGCCATTTTACGGAATAAGGCACGCAGCGAGGGATATGTAGTGTCCGACAATGTTTTAAGTTTTATTGCCACATATATCGAAACAAATATACGAGAGCTTGAGGGAGCATTAACACGCATTGTTCTTTATGCATCCCTTACGAATAAAGACATTACAGTAGAACTTGCAGAAGAGGCATTAAAAGATATTTACGGTGACGGCAACCAAAAGCAGATTACCACAGATTTTATTATGGATATTATTTGTAACTACTACAACATAACTGTGGCAGATATAAAGGGAAATAAAAAGCCTAAAAACATTGCATATCCAAGGCAAATTGCCATGTATCTGTCACGTAAGCTGCTGGATATTTCTTTAGCTAAAATTGGAGAGGACTATGGTGGCCGTGACCATACAACTGTACTTCATGCCTGTAACAAAATTGAAAAAGACATGGACAACGACCCTGATTTGCAAAAAAGCGTTATGGAGTTGGAAAAAAGAATTAAGGGTATTTAAAACCTTAGACCTTGGGCGTTGCCCAAACCCACTTGCTTTTTAAAAAAAGCAAGACCAAAAACTTTATTACAACCGCATATACATGCGGTTGTAGATTGGTTAAAACAATTGGCAATTTACCAACCTATTGTTACAACACTAATTTTTTATTGTTTACAGTTTTTAGCAAAATTTAATTTTGCTTTAATAAGTTTTGGTGCAGCTTTTTCAAAAGGTGCTCAGGGGTTTGGGGATGGAATCCCCAAGGTTTTATCTTTTATCCGCCGAAGGCGGAAATTTTGGGTATTTTTGTACACAATTAGGTGTTAATTTAGTGTTAATCAATTGTGTACAAACACTTATCAAAAAAACCGTTGTTAGCAGTGTGGATAACTTTTCAATTTGAACCAATTTTGTGTACATAGTTATCCCGAACCAAAAACCTTATGTTTTGTGGACAAAATGTACTTATCCACCATATTCACAGCCCCTACTACTACGACTACTAAAATCAACTTAATATATACTATTACTTGTCCCGAAAGGAGATATACACACAAATGAAACTAACATGCAGCAGAGATGCACTATTAAACGGAATAAACATTGTTTCTAAAGCAGTAAGCAACCGCACTACCTTACCAATCCTTGAATGTATTCTTTTAAAAACCTATGACGATGGATTTAAAATGACAGGAAATGATTTGGAACTGGGGATAAAAACAGCACTAATTAACGCCGAAATAGAAAAACAAGGTTCCGTAGCACTGGAAGCCAAACTATTTTCAGATATTATTCGCCGTGTTGACGGTGAAACAGTATGTATTTCTTGTGATAATAACAATGCAGTTGTTTTAAGCTGTGGAAAATCCGAATTTAAAATTATGGGTCAGTCTGGTGATGATTTTCCGGAAATTCCTACGGTGGAACAAAGCTTTGCTTATACACTTAAACAAAAAGCTTTGCGTGAAATGATAACAGAAACGATTTTTTCTATTGCTATGGATGAAAGTAAACCTCAGTTAACTGGTGAGCTGATTGAAATTAAAGGCAATAATATTAACATTGTTGCCGTTGATGGCTATCGGATTTCCTACAAACGTGCCACGGTTAGTGAAACAGAAATACCTGTTAAGGTTATTGTGCCTGGCAAAACCCTTAAAGAGATAAGCAAAATTTTATCTCAGGATGAAGAAGATGTTGATTTATACATCACAGATAAGCACATTCTTTTTGATTTGCAGGGGAACATTATTGTTTCAAGGCTGATTGAAGGCGATTTTATTAAATATGACCAAACATTTACAGAAGAGTTTAAAACACGTGTACTTATTGATAGAACAGACCTTATTTCATCTTTGGAGCGTGCTTCACTTGTTAGCCGTGATGCAAGAAAAGTGCCTGTAAAAATTGATATTCAAAAAGATAAAATGATTATAACTTCACAAACCGAAATGGGTACTGCATATGAAGAGGTTAGACTAGACGCAGAGGGTGATACCCTTAAAATTGCATTTAACCCTAAATATTTGATTGATGCTTTGCGTGCTATTGAAGAGGACAAGATTTCTATACAGTTCAATACCGCCTTAAGCCCATGTATAATTAAGCCAGAGGAAGGCGATATTTATAAATATCTTGTTCTACCTCTTAGAATATAATTCTAAAGAACAGAATTGTTTGTAACCATAAACTTAGGAGAATGAATATGGAAAAAGTAGCTATAAACACCGAATTTATAAAGCTTGGACAAGTTTTAAAGCTTGGAAACCTTGTAGGTCAGGGGTCTGATGCAAAAATTTTGATTGCTGAGGGTGAAGTTCTGGTAAATGGTGAGGTTGAACTGCAAAGAGGTAAAAAAATACGTCCTGGTGATATTGTTGAGCTTAAGGGCGAAGGAAAAATACAGGTTGTTGCCCAAGAGGGATAAATTAAAATATTCACCTTGGCATGGAGGGCAAAAATGTATATTAATAATCTGCTTCTTGCAGATTTCAGAAATATTGCAAAGGCTGAAATTAAACTCAATCATGGCATAAATATATTGTATGGTGATAATGCACAGGGAAAAACTAACATTTTAGAGGCTGTTTATATTTGTGCAACAGGACGAAGCCATCGCACAAAAATAGATGGTCAGCTTATAAATTTTGGAAAACGTGAGGCACATATTAAAGCTTTTATTGTACGTGACAGGCGTACAGATAGAATTGACGTTCATCTTAAAAAAGATGAAAAAAAAGGCATTGCTGTAAATGGTATACCTATAAGAAAAAGCGGAGATTTGTTTGGGACGTTGCATACTGTTATGTTCTCACCAGAGGATTTACAGTTAATTAAAAATGCTCCAAGTGAAAGACGACGTTTTATCGATATGGAATTATGTCAACTTAGTAATATTTATTATTACGATTTACAACAGTATTATAAGGTGCTTAAGCAGAGAAATAATTTGCTTAAGCGCATACAAAAAAATATAAAATTAAGAGATACACTTTTTGTTTGGGATTCACAGATGTGCCAGTATGGAATGCGTGTTATAGACAGCAGAAAAGCCTTTATTGAAAGGCTTAATACTATTTCATGTAAAATACATCATAGCATAACTGAGGGAAATGAAGAGCTTTTAATAGAGTATAAACCCAATGTGATAAGTTGTGATTTTGGTGAAAAGCTGGCATCTTCAACTGAAAAAGACATAATGTATGGAAGTACAACCGTAGGTCCGCACAAGGATGATATTGTATTTTATGTTAACAAAAATGATGTAAAAATTTTCGGTTCCCAAGGTCAGCAAAGAACGGCGGCGTTGTCTGCCAAACTTGCTGAAATAGAGATCATAAAAAGCGAAACTGGGCAAACACCAATATTGCTTTTAGACGATGTTTTAAGTGAATTAGATGAAAGAAGGCAGTATTATTTATTGGATAGTATCCGTGACACGCAGACAATTATAACCTGCACGGGAATAGAAGACAGTATAAAAAAATATACGGAAAAAGCTTTTATCTTTAATATTAAAGAAGGAACTGTAGAACAGAGAAAAACTTAAAATAGTGAATTTTTGGCGTTCAAAAATCCTTGGGCGTTGCCCAAACCCACTTACTTTTTGAAAAAAGCAAGGCCAAAAACTTTATTAAAACCGCATATTTATGCGGTTTTAGGTGGGTCAAGGGTGAAACCCTTGTGAGTGTTTGAGGGCAAAGTCCTCAAGGGTTTGACTTTGTCTACACACTTTGGCACACTTATTTAAGTGTGTCTTTTTTGTTTTTATTTCTGCACACATTATTATGTAGATTTATATATGCTTTTAGCGGTTTAAAAGCCTGTTTTTTCTTGTAAATACGGGCAATTTATGGTATAATAACTACATATACAGTTATGAGTGAAAACAGCCTTTAAATAAGGCTGTTTTATAGTGAATTAAGCTTTTTAAGCTTTGTTTGCCAAAACAAAATAGCCTTATTTTGAAGGCCTTAGTTTTTTAAGTCAAGGAGAGAAATAAATGTCTAAAGATTACAATGAAAATCAAATACAGGTTTTGGAAGGCTTAGAGGCTGTCAGAAAGCGT
>JBFWMT010000035.1:0-25994 GCA_050251415.1 Anaerotignaceae bacterium
TGCATAATTTTAGATAAGTATACAAATTTTGCGTTAAGATTGTGACATACATATATGTGAATGATTATGCTATTATGGTTACAGAAACGAGTTATGCCTAGGTGATGAAGTTTCAAAAAAATTAAACTTAAAACAAATGAAAAAAATAAGGAGATATTATTTATGAAAAATTTTGCGAAAGAAAAAGGAAAAGTAGTAGGAATTAAAAAACAGGGTTTTATACAGTTAAATGCAATTTATGGTGCATTAAAGAGAAAAACTACTAAACTATATGAAAAGGAAGGCTATAAAATATTAGCTTGTAAAATATCTGATACAACTTCAATTAAAGAAAAATATCGCTTTTACATCGAAAACCCTGAAGGACGAGTGTCAGATCCTGTGGAGATTAATAAATCCCGTTTAAGAAAGAATGGAAATTTTGACTGGGTGCTGGATTGTACAGGGGATTTTGAACAAGAGGACGTTGCAAATGTCAGTCGTGAATTTTTAATTAACTGTAAAGACTTACCAGTATTAATGGAGTCTGAAAAAATGTCCATTGACCAAGTTTATAGGGAGCTTTGCATATATGCTAAGGAAAATATAAAAGAGGATGTTATTACCATAAATGGCGGTTATTGTAGCATAGAGGTTAATGAGTTTAAGAAGATATTAGGTGAAATAGACTCAGGACTTAAAAGCTTTGAAATCAAAAAAAGGCTTAAGGGATTGGAACTTTTGAAAGTAAATGCTGGGAGAGCATTTGATTTCAATATGACAGCTAAGAATGGAGATAAATACAAAACTATCACTTTTAAATACAATACTTATACAAGTTCGAAGGTTAGAAGATTTGGAAAAGTGTCTAAAAATCAAGAGAATAAATCTAATAAGAGAGAGGAGGTGGCTTAATATGCCTAACATAAAATATTATAATTGGTGCGGTGGAAAGCAGAGATGCGTAAATGAATTTTTGAGCCTTATTCCTGAGGAAATTACATCTTGGCATGAATTGTGCGTTGGATCTGGAATTATAACTCTAAATAAAGCACGAAATGAACACGAATTCGTGAACGATCTTGATGATTCAATATACAATCTTTTTGCATTAATGTCAGACAAAGAAGATGGGAAAATACTACTTAATCGGCTATTAGACATAAAGTACAGCGAGGAAGCATTCAAAGAAGCATTGTCAATGCAAAAAAATAAGTTCGAAGGTATCGATAAGTTTACTAAAGCAGAAATGAGCTTCGTACTAATAACGCAGTCCTTTAATTCTACTAGAAAAGCATGGCGTAAAGGGGTTAACCAATTGGATTATTTTTACTTTTTAATAAATAATTTGCCAGAGGTATATAAACGTCTACAGGGCGTAGCTGTCACAAATAGAGACTGTGTGGAAATATTGCGAGAAATTAAGAATGATAGTAATGCAGGGGTTTTGCTCGACGTGCCATATAGACATGAACTTAGGGGGAATAAGAAAATATATCATTGTGAGATGAGCCATGAAAAGCATATAGAACTCTTGAATACCATAAAAGACAGTAGCAATAAGATAATCCTTTGCGGATACTTAGATAAGGAAGATGATCTATACGATCGGTTTTTACTAGATAAAAGTCAGAGATGGAGCCGATATAAAATAGCTGAGCTTGTAAAGTCTTGTCAGAATAAATTCAGAAAAGATATTGCGGAAGAATACATATGGGTTAATTACAATTTGCCAGAATTTTCTAAGGCATTGATTGACCATTCGACAAAAATTTCTATATAGCAAATAGAAATTGACACTAATACTAATTACCTTGCATTTCATGATTCGGAGCGTTATCATTCCGAATAATAAAATGCTCATACATGGGAGGATTAAAATGAAAAACGAAAATATAGGGTTTTATACAAATTTTGAACAACTGCCAATATCTCTAACCCCAATGGATATAGCAAAAATACTAGGATTAAGTAAGAATAATTCTTATGAACTATGTAACAGCGAAGGATTTCCAGCTATTAGAATAGGAAAAAGAATCCTTATAAATAAACATAGATTCATAGATTGGTTTACCAATGTAAAGTCAGTAGAACTGAATGATAAGAAAATTATAGCTTAAGTATAGAGGAGGATACGATTATGGGTAAGAGAGGAAATGGAGAGGGAAGCATTACGAAACGTAAGAATAACAAATGGCTGGCTTCACTTAAAGTGGGGATAAATGCGAATGGAAAACCTATATACAAGTATATATATAGAAATACGCAGGCAGAAGCTATTAAGGCGCTTTCCCAGCTCAAGGCAGAGCTAGGAATTGGGGTTGATATCACCAGGGGAAAAATAACTGTATCAGAGTGGTGTCAAACTTGGTTAAATACCTATAAAAAGAGGCTTAAACCCACAACCAGAGCCAGTTATCAGACAAACATTCGTGTACATATTGATAAATATATAGGCGGAGTTTTTTTAAAACAACTTACAACAGGACAAGTACAATTCATGTTGGATGAAATTTTTGGAGATGGAAAAAATTCCATATCTCTTTTTATAAAAATTTACAATGTACTCAATGGGGCTATGAAGCAAGCTGTTAATATCGGAATATTGTTAAAAAATCCATGTGATAACATAGCGTTCCCCGAGGATAACTCTAAGAAAATGCGATGTTTAAATATTGAGGAGCAAAGAGCTTTTATTAAAGCGTTAGAAGGTGAGGTTTATCAGGCTTTATATATGACATATGTTTTTACAGGAGCAAGACTTGGAGAACTCCCCGCCTTGACTTGGAAGGATATAAATTATGAAAAAAGGTATATTGATATCAATAAAAAGGCAGTTATTGTTCATAATTTTAATGGAGAAGAAGGTAAAAAAGCTTTGATGGAGGTTCAGGATTATTGCAAAACAAAAAGCGGAAGTAGAAAAATATATATAACGCCTATGCTTGTTGAAGTTTTGAAAGAACATAAAGAAAAGCAAAAGAAACGATTTGATGAGTTGGGTTTAAAATGGAGTGAAGGAGGTCTTGTTTTTCCTACTAGCAACAATACAGTACTATATCCAAGAAATATTCAAACTATTTTTAAAAGGATATGTAAAAAAGCAGGAATTGAGGATGCAAGTATGCATACGATAAGACACTCCTATGCCAGTAGGTGCTTTGAAAATGATTTGGATATAAAGATAATATCAGCACAATTAGGACATAAAAATGTCCGTACTACCTATGATATTTATGTACATATAATTCCCCAAAAACAATTGAAAGAGATAGACAAGTTAGCAGTATTAGATAACTTAATAGCATAAGCAGTAGACCTTTGGTGTTTAAGAACCCAAGGGTCTTTTTTTGTGAAAAGTATTTGGTTTGTTGGTAAGTTTTTCGAGAGAATAAAGAGTTTTATCACGGTTCTGGGTGGATTTTAACCATAACAAAACCAAAGAAAGATTACCATATTACCATTTAATAGGACTGTATAGATGGTTAAATGACTAATAAAATAGAAATCAAAAAAAGATTATGTTGCTAGGAGTGCAGTTAAGAAAAAATATATACTAATGATAATGTTAAACAGGCATAAGGATTTTATATAAGCTAAGAAAGCAAGATTAATTAATACATTAAAAATTGCATTCATATAGAACGATGAAGGTACAATAAAATTTGTTAGTGGTAATATAATGGTTTGGGTTTTTAGATAAGTTTGTTGAGAAAATGCAGTGTATTTCTATTGAGGATAGGGGAGAATTTTAACCTGAACAAGTCCAAATCAAGTTTAAGTTGGATTTGGTATATTGGTTAGGGTAGGGGAAAAAGCTTGCCAGAAACAAAATTTCAAGTTGATTTAAGGGGGAGGTTTAAGATGGGAAATTGGAACTTGAAGGAGGGTAATGTGATGGTTAGAAATCGTTTGGTTGTAAATTATAATAGTTAATAGGTTGAATTTAATGTAAAAGCAGGGTATACTAAGTATAGGAAATGGAACTTTTGATTGGGAGACCATAACCACGCTTTTTGAGTTTATACTATAGTAAGGAAGGTTTATTTTTATTGGAGGTGTTTTTAAATGGGTAAAACAGCTTACACAACCGATGAAATAATAAAAACGTTAGAACCTGTATTTTACAATAATGGTGTACGTAGAGCGGTCTTGTTTGGCTCATACAGCAGTGGAATGGCAACAGAAAATAGCGATGTTGACATACTTGTTGATAGTGGATTAAAGGGAATGGCATTTTTTGGTTTACTGGAAGATGTTACAGAAGCTCTGGATGATAATGTGGACTTGATTGATATAACGCAAGTGATACCTAATTCTAAAGTGGAGGAAGAAATCAATAGAAATGGGATTGTGATTTATGAGAGATAAGGACAAAATTGTTTTAAATAAAATCATTGAAAGAATTAATAGTGTACTTTTATATTGCAAAGAGTGCAACTATGAAACCTTTGAAGCCAATACAATGCTGGTTGAGGCTTGTGTGTTTAATATTCTGCAAATTGGTGAACTATCTAAGCAGAGTCTTAGTGATGAATTTAAAGAAGAATATTGTGACATTCCATGGAAGCAACTTAACGGAATGAGGAATAGGATAGTCCATGGTTATGAAGGAATAAAGTTGAATATTGTTTGGGATACCATTAATGAAAACTTTCCGGAGTTAAAAGAACAGCTAATTATAATACAACAAAAACTATAGGACGTAAATTAACTTGAATTTACCTGAACAATACCAAGACTACGATAATACTACTTGGGATTCAATGGTACTAGATAGGAAGTTATGTTGAATAAACGGTATAAAATGGGACTAAACAGTACTGTTTGTGCCTATATAATATGGGTGTGGCATATAAGTAAAGGATATGATTGCTAAAAAGGCAATTGAAGAAAGACGTAAGAGAGACCTTGTAAATCAAAGGGCGTAGGGTTTAGGGGAAATTGAAAAACGTGCAAAACGCTGAAATTCACCTGAACCATGAACAGCACAATACTAAATAGATTAAAGGGTACTCACTGTAAGATAGTGGGTATCTTTTTTATATACTACAACGTATGCGAAACGCTTTTGATTGTATAAAAAATGAGATACCAGTGTAAAAGTGGGTATCTTTTGTTTTTATGGATTGAAACACCATGGTATTAAGGTTTACAATTTCAACAAATGGTGTTAAAATTAATAAATTAACAAACCTTTTGTTGAAAAGAGGATTTTTTTATGGATATAAGGCGAAAGAATAAGTTTAAACTGGTTATGGAGATGGGTGTTAATGTGGCAGGCATGGCACTTATTTTTTCGGTAATTTGGTTTATTTTTTATAGGTATAATCTGCAAACTGCTTTCCTTTATAAAAAAGGAACTGCTATACTTATTTTTATTTATGCGGTGCTTTTTTGCATTTTTACAAGCGTGTTTGGTGGTCACAAAATTGAATATTTTAGAGTTTCGGAAATTATATATTCTCAGTTTTTAAGCATGGTAATAGTCAATTTTATGGTTTGGCTGCAAATATGCCTCATAGACAGGCGTGTAGTTGAGGCAGGGCCTATTTTTTTTCTGTGCTGTGTTGATGCGATATTTATTTCATTTTGGGCTTTTTGGTGCAACCGACGCTACCAAAAACGAAATGTAATAAGGAACATTACAGTTATTTACAATAATATCAGCCCCGAAGATTTAGTTGAAAAAATGAATATATATGATTATAAATTTAAGGTGACAAAAATTGTGCAGGCGGACGGTAAAACCACCAGTGAGGTTATACATAGGCTTAACACAATGGATGGGGTTGTGCTTTGTGGAGTTGATGCAAATCTACAAAAAGAAATAATGAAGTATTGTTTTGACAATACTATGCCTATTTTTGTTATACCCGACGCTGCGGAGATTATCCTGCGCAGTGCCACTGCAATAAGCCTGTTAGATATGCCTGTGCTTCAATGCAGTAAGGGTGAGCTTAGTATATTGGACGAGGCTATTAAGCGTCTATTTGACATTGTTGCATCTAGTATAGGTATAATTCTGCTTTCGCCTATTATGCTTTTGGTGGCGATACTTATAAAGGTTTATGATGGGGGCCCTGTACTGTATATACAGGAACGACTTACCATAAACGGCAAAAAATTTATGGCGTGTAAATTCAGAAGTATGGTGGTAAGTGCTGAGAAAGATGGAGTTGCACGTTTAGCAAAACAGGGTGACAGCAGAATTACCCCAATAGGCCATGTTATTCGCAAACTGCGTATAGATGAGCTGCCTCAGCTATTTAATGTGGTTAAAGGAGATATGTCTTTAGTTGGGCCACGCCCTGAACGCCCTGAAATTGCAGAACAGTATGAAAAAACTATACCAGAATTTAAGTATAGGCTTAAAATTAAGGCTGGGCTTACAGGCTATGCACAGGTGCTTGGTCGGTATAATACAACCCCATATGATAAGCTGATGTGGGATTTAATGTATATTGAAGGGTACTCGTTTTTACTGGATTTACGGCTTATAATGATGACTATAAAAATTCTGTTTATACCTGAAAGTACGCAAGGCGTAGATAAAGATAGCACAACTGCCGACAAAAAAATAAAAGAAAAGAGTGAATACAATTGAACACAAAAGTTACCAAAGAAAAAAAAGTGCAAATAATAATTGCACCAATTATTTTTATATTTACTGTTTTTTTGTTTCTAATTCGTTTTAAGGTATTTAATCCAGGAATAACAGGTTTGTTTTGGTACACCGGCAGCGAAATTGGAACAGATCTTTACAGCATGTTTAAAATGCAGACATTTCTTGTTGCAACAGCTGTTGGTATTGTGGTACTTATTATGTCGGTATTTACAGATGGCATGCAAATTTATAAGCATAGGGTGTATATACCTATGGTGATATATTGTGTTTTTGTTTTGCTTAGTTATTCTTTTTCGGACTATAAGCAGGTTGCTATGGTGGGGTACTTGGACCACATTGAGGGTACTGCGGCGCTTATTGGGTATATGGTTATTTTGTTTTACACAATGAATGCCGTAACAGACGAGAAACAGGTGAAGCTTATATTTAACTGTTTTGCAGTGGCTTGCACACTTCTTGGCATTTGGGGCGTATTACAGCTACGTGGTGTAGATATTGATAGCTTGCCCCAATGGCTATATGTTCCGTCAAAATATTGGGGGCAAGTGGATTTGGGTGCTAAAAAATCAGCAGATACTGTTAGATGGTTTTTTGGAAATCAAAATCACACATCATTTTTCATTATTATGCCAATCTGTATTTTCGCAATGACATCTATAGCCACCCAAAGCATAAAGATAAAAGTAATATTTGCGGCATTAACAGGCTTTATGTTTTTTAATCTGTTGCAGGCGTATTCTCTTGGCGGTATGGTTGCTATATTTGGTGTGGCAGTGTTTGCCGCAGGAGTGCTTGGAGTTGGCAATATTAAAAA
The DNA here is from genome assembly GCA_050251415.1 of Anaerotignaceae bacterium. Taxonomy (GTDB): domain Bacteria; phylum Bacillota; class Clostridia; order Lachnospirales; family Anaerotignaceae; genus UBA8514. The sequence continues at coordinate 7,422 of JBFWMT010000035.1, forward strand.
AATGGGCAAAAGCATTGGTATCATAGCAGTTTTTGTTGCTATTTCAGTATTGCTTAGCCTGCCGGCTATTTTAGGCGAGGTAAAGAGCGTTAATGCTTATTCTGAGGGTCTTGGAATAGTGAAAACTGTATTTGCTGATGATACAGTACCTGAAAGTACTACGCCTGAGAAACTTAAAATAGACTATATTAAAACCGAAGAAGAAAACGTAACCTTCAGCTTTGTAGGGAATGCAGTTACGGTGGAAACAGATGGTACAGATGTTACAGGGGTTGTGGATGCTGAGGGAAAAAATTTGGGACTAAGCAACCGCTTTATGAATGTTGAAAGCAAATTTGACGATGAAACCAAAACGAACTATGTGTATGTTACAACTGCAACATTTGTATGGAATTTTGCCTTGTATGAGGGAGAAATGTATTATGTTTCTCAATCAGGAATGGGTATTAAGCTTAAAGAGGTTGAAAACTTTGGGTTTAAGAATAATCAAGGATTTGCTACATATCGTGGGTACATATGGTCTCGCACATTACCTCTTATTAAAGATACATTGTTTATTGGTCATGGTGCAGATACCTTTCCAATCTATTTTCCACAAGATGATTACGCAGGACGGTACAATATCGGCTATTTATCTAACGATGTTTCAATAATGGTTGACAAACCACATAGTATGTATCTTGGTACAGCGGTTAATACAGGGGTTATTTCTCTGGTTGCGTTGTTGGCAGTTTATGGTATTTACCTGTGGGAAAGCTTTAAACTATACCGTAAGCGTGAATTTACAGATTATAAACATTACATGGGCTTGGGTCTATTTATTGCAATTGTGGGTATAATGATAGATGGGCTTATAAACGATAGCATGGTAAGTATTATGCCAGTGGTTTATTGCTTAATGGGCATTGGATTTGCTTTAAATAGAATGATAAAAAATGATGTAAAATAGAAAAACTCCGCTTTACCTTTTATAATGAGGTAAAGCGGAGTTTTTAAGTATAAGCAAAAAATTAGAATATAGTTTTTCGCATAGTGAAAGCCAAGGGAAAGAATATTACCTTGCTTGAATGTTGGAAATATTTGAGGTATAATAAAATGTCTGCGAAGTAAATTCGCATGTTTAAATGAAGGGAGATAGGGCAAATGTTAAATAAAAAATCAGTTAACGATTTACATGTGAAAGGAAAGAAAGTTCTTGTAAGATGTGATTTTAATGTACCACTTAAAGATGGGGTAATAACTGACGAAAACCGAATAACAGCAGCGCTTCCTACTATAAAAAAATTAATTGGTGAGGGTGGAAAAATCATTCTTTGCTCCCACATGGGCAAGCCAAAAGGTGAAGTAAAACCAGAACTTTCACTGGCACCTGTTGCCAAAAGGCTTACAGAAATATTAGGTAAAGAGGTAGTTTTTGCAAAAGACAATACAGTTGTTGGTGAAAACACCAAAAATGCCGTGGCAAAAATGGCAGATGGCGACGTTATTTTGCTTGAAAACACCCGTTTCCGTAAAGAGGAAACAAAAAATGAAGATAATTTCAGCCAAGAGCTTGCAAGCCTTGCCGATATATATGTAAATGACGCATTTGGCTCAAGCCATAGGGCCCATTGTTCCACCGTTGGCGTTACAAAATTTGTTAAAGAGGCGGCAGTTGGCTACCTAATGGAAAAGGAAATTGAATATCTTGGTAATGCTGTAAATAATCCTAAAAGACCATTTGTTGCTATACTTGGTGGTGCAAAGGTTGCCGATAAAATTGCAGTAATCAATAATCTTTTGGAAAAGGTAGATACAATAATTATTGGCGGCGGTATGGCATATACTTTCCTTAAAGCAAAGGGCTATGAGGTTGGTACGTCATTATTAGACGAAAGCAGTATAAACTATGCCAAAGATATGATGGAAAAAGCTGAAAAGAAAGGCGTAAAATTCCTTTTGCCTGTGGATACTGTAATCATACAGGAATTTAAAAACGATACACCCTTTAAAACAGTTGATGCTAGTGAAATACCTTCGGATTGGGAGGGCGTTGATATTGGAGAAAAGACGAGAGAGATTTTTGCTGACGCAATAAAGAATGCCAAAACGGTTGTTTGGAATGGACCTATGGGCGTGTTTGAGTTTGAAAATTATGCAAAAGGCACAATTGCTGTTGCAAAGGCACTTGCAGAACTTGACGATGCAACAACAATTATTGGTGGCGGCGATTCTGCGGCGGCCGTAAATAACTTAGGATTTGGAGATAAAATGAGCCATATTTCTACGGGTGGCGGAGCATCGCTGGAGTTCCTTGAAGGTAAGGAATTACCAGGTGTTGCGGCTGTAAACGACAAATAAAAAGTGAGAGGTATGTTGTAGAATGAGAAAAAAAATAGTGGCTGGAAACTGGAAAATGAATAAAACACCAAAAGAAGCTGTTGAACTAATAAATTTACTTAAAACAAAGGTAGACACCGAAACAGTGGATGTGGTTTTTTGCGTACCTGCTATAGACATAATACCTGCTGTTCAGGCGCTTGAAGGAACAAAAATTGCAATCGGTGCACAGAATGTGTATTTTGAGGAGAGCGGAGCATACACAGGAGAAACCTCACCTGCAATGCTTAAGGAATGCGGAGTTCAATATGTAATTATTGGACATTCTGAAAGACGTCAGTATTTCGCAGAAACTGATGAAACTGTTAACAAAAAGGTTAAAAAAGTAATAGAGCATGGAATGATACCTATTATGTGCTGTGGCGAAACCCTTGAGCAGAGAGAGCTTGGAGTTACAATTGAATTTGTGCGTACTCAAATTAAAGGCGGGCTTACAGGTGTAGATGGCGAAGTTGTTAAAAAAATGGTGATTGCTTATGAGCCGATTTGGGCAATAGGCACAGGTAAAACAGCTACAACTGACCAGGCACAGGAGGTTTGTTGTGAAATAAGGGCTGTAGTATCTGAAATTTATGGCAAGGAAGTTGCCGATGAGGTACGTATACAGTACGGCGGCAGTGTAAACGGAAAAAATGCCTCAGAGTTATTTGAGAAGGCAGACATTGATGGCGGTCTTGTTGGTGGGGCCAGCTTAAAGGAAGAGTTTGCAGAAATAGTGAATTATTAAGATATTTATTTAAAAAAGGTGGTGGATAATGAAAACTACTGTTTTGATGATTTTAGATGGCTATGGAATAAATGAACGAAAAGAAGGCAATGCCGTAAAAATGGCAAACACACCTGTTATGGATGGAATTATGTCTAAGTATCCCCATGTTAAAGGTTATGCAAGTGGTCTTGATGTGGGTTTGCCAGAAGGACAGATGGGTAATTCTGAAGTTGGACATCTTAACATGGGTGCAGGCAGAATTGTATATCAAGAACTTACAAGAATAACAAAATCAATTGCAGATGGTGATTTTTTTGAAAAGGCAGAATTTTTAAAAGCCGTAGAAAACTGTAAAAAAAATAATTCCTCATTGCATCTGTTTGGTTTGTTAAGTGACGGTGGTGTTCACAGCCATATAAACCATCTTTTTGCTTTGCTTAAATTGGCAAAAAATAATGGTTTAACAAGGGTTTTTGTTCATGCATTTTTAGATGGCAGGGATACACCGCCTCACGCGGGCGATGGTTATTTACAGCGACTTGAGGAGGAAATGCGTAACCTTGGTGTTGGAAAGATTTCATCGGTAATAGGCCGTTACTACGCAATGGATAGAGACAACCGATGGGAGAGAGTTCAGCGTGCCTACGATTGTATGACTATGGGTATAGGTGAAAAAGCCAAAAGTGCGAAGGAATGCATGGCAAATACCTATGAACAAAAAGTTACTGATGAGTTTGTTTTGCCAACAAATATAGTAGATGAAGACGGCCAGTGTGTGGCACTTATCAATCCAGAAGATTCCACAATTTTCTTCAATTTTAGGCCAGATAGAGCCAGAGAAATCACCCGTGCTTTTTGTGATAAGGATTTTGCAGGCTTTAAGCGGGGCAAGGATAATACAGGTGTTACCTATGTGTGTTTTACAGAGTATGATAAAACAATTGAGAACAAAGAGGTTGCCTTTAAACAGCAAACTTTGTTTAATACATTGGGTGAATATATTTCTTCTTTGGGCAAGAAACAATTGCGCCTTGCGGAAACAGAAAAGTATGCACATGTAACCTTCTTTTTTAACGGAGGCGTAGAAGTTCCTAGTCCAAGCGAGGATAGAATTCTTATTCCGTCGCCTAAGGTTGCAACCTATGACCTTCAGCCTGAAATGAGTGCATATGAAGTGGCAGACAAGTTGGTGGAGAATATAAGGAAACAGGAATACGACCTTATTATTGTTAATTTTGCTAACCCAGATATGGTTGGGCATACAGGAATTCTTTCTGCGGCAATTAAAGCAGTTGAGGCGGTAGACAGTTGTGTAGGACGGACTTTGGAGGCATTGATTGAGGTAAACGGACAGATGTTTATTTGTGCCGACCACGGCAACAGCGACCAGATGATTGACTATGAAGATGGAAGTGCATTTACTGCACATACAACCAACCCTGTGCCATTTGTGCTGGTGAACTATACAGACGGAATTGGTCTTAGGGATGGCGGAAAGCTTGCTGATATTGCACCAACTCTTTTAGAAATGATGAATATACCAGTGCCAGAGGAAATGACAGGAAAATCCCTGCTTATTGGGAAATAACATATACGAGGAGGAAACACAAAATGAAGAGCTATATTGAAATTTTAGATGTGTTTGCAAGAGAAATTTTGGATTCCAGAGGAAACCCTACAGTTGAAGTTGAGGTTACAGTAGATGGTGGAGTTATGGGGCGTGCGGCAGTGCCAAGTGGTGCTTCAACAGGTCAGTTTGAAGCAGTTGAACTTCGTGACGGCGGCGAAAGATACATGGGCAATGGTGTTGAGGATGCTGTAGACAATGTAAACACAATTATTGCTGATGAAATTATTGGTATGAATGCCCTTGACCAAGTTGCTGTGGATAAGGCGATGATTGAACTTGACGGTACACCAAACAAGGCAAAATTAGGAGCAAATGCAATTTTAGGTGTTTCTATGGCAGTTGCAAAGGCAGCGGCTAATGCCCTAGACATTCCTTTATACCAATACCTTGGCGGTTTTAATGCAAAAACAATGCCAGTGCCAATGATGAACATTATGAACGGCGGAAAACATGCTGATAACACTGTAGATTTTCAGGAATTTATGATTATGCCTGTAGGTGCTTCAAGCTTTAAAGAGGCACTTAGAATGTGTGCTGAAATTTACCATAATCTTAAAAAAGTGCTTAAAGACAAGGGACTTTCAACAGCAGTTGGTGACGAGGGCGGTTTTGCACCTGACCTGCCTACACCAGACGCAGTTATAGACCTTATTAAAGAGGCTGTTGAAAAATCAGGCTATGGTTTTGGCACAGATATTATGATTGCTATGGACCCAGCCACAAGTGAGCTTTACGGTAAAGACGGAAAGTACCACTTTGAGGGCGAAAGCAAAATGGCAGGCAAAGAAATTGTTAGAAGCAGCGAGGAAATGGTCGAGTTATGGAAAGCACTTTGTGCAAAATATCCAATTATTTCTCTTGAAGATGGTCTTGCAGAAGAGGATTGGGCTGGTTGGCAGTTGCTTACCAAGGAACTTGGCGACAAGGTTCAGCTTGTTGGCGATGATTTGTTTGTTACCAACACTGAAAGACTACAAAAAGGCATTGACCTTAAAGCAGGGAATTCTATCCTTATTAAGGTTAATCAAATTGGTTCACTTACAGAAACCTTTGATGCTATTGCACTTGCAAACAGAAACAATATGACAGCTGTAGTTAGCCATCGTTCTGGTGAAACTGAGGACGCAACTATTGCAGACATAGTAGTTGCTGTTAATGCAGGGCAAATTAAGACAGGTGCACCTGCAAGAAGTGACAGGGTTGCAAAATATAATCAGTTGTTAAGAATTGAAGAAGAGCTTGACGAAGTGGCGCAGTATGCAGGCCGCAACGCATTTTTCAATATAGCGAAGTAAGAAGAAAGGGTGTAGATTTTATCTACACCCTTTAAATTTATGGCAAACCTTGGGCGTTGCCCAAACCCACTTGCTTTTTGAAAAAAGCAAGCCAAAAACTTTATTAAACCGCATATATATGCGGTTTATGTTGGGTCAAGGGTTTGATTTTTTTTCAGCCTGTTTTATTGATAGAGAAATTCTGTTTTTGCTTGGATCGCACTCTAGCACAAGGGTGTTAACAATATCTCCAACGCTAAGTACCTCTGATGGGTGCTTTATAAACTTGTTACTGCATTGTGATATATGCACAAGACCATCTTGATGTACGCCAATATCCACAAATACACCGAAGTCAACTACATTTCGTACAGTGCCTATAAGCTCCATTCCTGGTTTTAAATCCTTCATATCTAGTACATCGGTACGTAACATTGGCGCAGGTAATTCGTCACGTGGATCACGCCCTGGTTTAAGAAGTTCGGTAATAATATCCTTAATGGTTGGCACACCAACACCACAAATTTCTGCAACCTTTTGTTCCCCTAATTTTGCAAATCTTTCTCTTAGCTCAATAAGGTGGTTGTTTTTAATATCATTTTCTGTGTAGCCACATAGCTCAAGAAGTTTTTCTGCTGCACCGTAAGACTCGGGGTGAACAGAGGTGTTATCCAATATATTTTTGCTTTCAGCAACACGCAAAAAGCCAGCACACTGCACAAATGCTTTAGGTCCAAGTTTTGCAACCTTTTTAAGGGTTTTTCTGTCTGTAAAAACACCGTTTTCGTTACGGTATGCAACTATATTTTTTGCAATTGTTCCATTAAGACCAGAAACACGGGCAAGGAGTGACGGTGAAGCAGTGTTTAGGTCTACACCAACACGTCCAACGCAATTTTCAACAACGCCCGAAAGGGTTTCGCCCAGCTGTGCCTGTGGCATATCGTGCTGATACTGCCCAACACCAATGGATTTTGGATCAATTTTAACAAGTTCTGCAAGAGGGTCTTGCAATCTTCTTGCTATGGAAACGGCAGAACGAAGGGAAACGTCATATTCTGGGAATTCCTCTGAACCAAGCTTTGAAGCGGAGTATACAGATGCACCAGCCTCGTTTACCATCATGTACTTAACGGAGGGCAAGTCCCGAATCAGTTCGGCAATAAAAATTTCCGATTCCTTTGAGGCTGTGCCATTGCCTATAGCTATTACCTCAATTTTATGTTTATCAATAAGTTGTTTCAGTTTTTTTGCCGCTTCTTCTTTTTTGTTTGCAGGTGGGGTTGGATAAACAACAGTAGTATCAAGCACCATACCTGTTCCATCTACTACAGCAATTTTACAGCCTGTGCGGTAGGCAGGGTCAAAGCCCAGGGTAACTTTATTTTTAACTGGTGGCTGCATAAGCAGTGGCTCAAGGTTCAGGGCAAACATACTTATTGCCTGTTGTGAAGCTGAATCAGTTAACTGGTTTCGTATTTCACGCTCTATTGATGGAAAAATAAGACGTTTATAGGAATCCTCAATTGCGGAGTTCACAAAATCAGTTGAGATACTGCCCTGTTTTAGTGCAATACGTCGAATTATATCAAGGGCAGTTTTGGTATCAACTTCTAATGATACTTTTAAAAAGTCCTCACGTTCACCACGGTTTATGGCAAGTATACGGTGGCTTGGAAGTTTTGCAACGGCCTCGTTAAAATCATAATATAAGCGATAAACGCTGTCTTCTTCGGTTGTACCTTTAGAGGAAAGGATACCTTTTTTGGTAAACAGCACACGAAGCTTACTGCGTATTTCAGCATTGTCGGATATATCCTCGGCTATAATATCCGAAGCACCGTTAAGGGCATCTTCAGCGGTTGCAACACCTTTTTCCTCATCAATATAAGGGTGTGCAAGTTCTTCAATAGTACCTGTTTTAAGGTTTTGAGCAAAAAGCAGTGTCGCAAGGGGCTCAAGGCCTTTTTCACGTGCCATTGTGCCACGAGTTCTACGTTTTTGTTTATAAGGGCGGTAGATATCCTCTAGGGCGGCAAGGGTTTCGGCATTTTCAATATCCATCACAAGCACATCGGTAAGCTTTCCTTGTGCATCAATGGAGGCTGTAATTTCACTGCGGCGTTTATCAAGACCACGCAGATAGTTAAGACGTTCCTCAAGCTGACGAAGAATTTGGTCATCCATGGTACCTGTAAGCTCCTTGCGGTAACGTGCAATAAATGGAATGGTATTACCCTCATCAATTAAGGTTATTACGTTTGCAACATGGGTTGGGTTCAGATTAAGCTCTTTGGCCAAAATGTTAATTATTTTTGTCATACTGACACTCCTTTGTACAGTTTTATAGTTTTAGTATATCACAAAACGGTAGTTAGGTTAAACTAAATGTGGTATACTTGAATGCAAAAACAGGAGTATAAAGGGTGCCTTATGGATAAATATACAGTTTTAAGCAGATATTTTGGCTACCACTCTTTTCGTGAGGGGCAGGAGCAGATAGTTGATGCAATTTTATTGGGTAAAGATGCTTTTGGAATAATGCCTACAGGTGCAGGCAAAAGCCTTTGTTTTCAAGTTCCGGCACTGGTTATGGAGGGAATCACTTTGGTTATTTCACCGTTGGTTTCGCTCATGAAAGACCAAGTGACCACGCTTGTTGCGGCAGGTGTTCCAGCTGCATTTTTAAACAGCTCCCTTACGGAACGGCAATATCTTAAAGCCTTAGAGTTTGCATCAGTGGGAAAATACAAAATAATTTATGTTGCTCCTGAAAGACTGCTTACCGTGCGGTTTCAAAGTTTTGTGAAAAGAGTAAGTATTACAATGGTGGCGGTGGATGAAGCACACTGCGTTTCTCAATGGGGGCAGGATTTTAGACCAAGCTATATGGATATTCCCAAATTTGTGGAGGGGCTTAAAAAGCGACCTATAATAACCGCTTTTACAGCTACAGCTACTACAAGAGTAAAAGATGACATAGTTAAAATGCTTAGGCTTAACAGCCCAGTACAAGTGGTAACGGGTTTTGATAGAAAAAATCTTTACTATGAAGTGAGAAAAAAGCAGAGCAAGAAAAATGAGCTTTTGGACATCGTTAGGGAACATAGAAATGAAAGTGGAATTGTATACTGCACTACCCGTAAAAAGGTTGAAGAGGTATGCCAGTTACTTAACCAAGAGGGGTTTAAGGCAACAAGATACCATGCAGGGCTTGAGGCTATTGAGCGAAAAGAAAATCAGGAAAAGTTTTTATTTGATCAGGCAAATATTATGGTTGCAACAAATGCCTTCGGTATGGGGATAGATAAATCTGACGTTCGGTTTGTGGTGCATTTTAACATGCCAAAGGATATTGAAAGTTATTACCAAGAGGCGGGGCGTGCTGGGCGTGACGGTGAAAATGCCCAATGTATATTGCTTTACAGCAGTAAGGATGTTTCCACCAACAAATTTTTAATTGAAAACAGCCGTCAAAACAGTGCTATGGATTTAGAAGAAGAAAAGTCGAGACAGCTTATGATGGCAGAAGATTTGCGTCGCCTTGAACAAATGAATTTTTACTGCCAAACTACGGAGTGCCTGCGTACATATGTGCTTCGGTATTTTGGGGAAAATGTGAAAGAAGGGTGCGGCAACTGCTCTAACTGTTACGAAAAAACCACAAAAGAGGAACGTAAAAAGCGAATGCTTGCTAGTCTTGATGGAGATTTACTTAAGGAGCTTAAAAGAATAAGAACAAAAATTGCTACGGCACAGGGCGTGCCTGCATTTGTTGTGTTTTCTGATGCAACACTGTATGATATGTGCCGAAAGCTACCTAGGAATGATGCAGAGTTTTTGGAAGTATCAGGTGTGGGGTACAAAAAGTTACAGCAGTATGGAAGTGAATTTTTAGGGGCTATAAACAAAACAAGACCGTGAGAATATTCACGGTCTTGTTTCTGATGAAAAACCTTGGGCATTGCCCAAACCCACTTGCTTTTTGAAAAAAGCAAGACCAAAAACTTTTATTAAAACCACATATTCATGCGGTTTTAGGTGGGTCAATGGGTGAAACCCTTGTGGGTGTTTGAGGGCAAAGCCCTCAAGGTTTTGACTTTTTCTATACGCTGAGACCGTGAGACACGGTTTTTTGATTATTTTAACGGTTCTTTACTTCTTCAAGGCGAACATTCATTTCTTCAATGTATGTTTCGGCAGACTTAGTTCCCTTAAGTATTTCACCAACTATCTGACCGTTGCTGTCTACAAAAACCGTTGATGGAACGCCTTTAAGGTTACTTGTAACCCAGTTTGCAAGGGTAGTATCCAACTTTATTGTAAGAAACTTTGCACCAGCATCATTTTTTGCCTTAAGCGCAGTTGCCTCCGCCGCCTCGGCTGGGGTGTCAATAAGTGCAGAAATTACGTTTATATTTTCAGGCATGTCGGAAACTGTTTCGTAAACTTGCTGTAAAACTGCAAATTCGTTAGATTCAGGATAGGTATAAGTTCCATTAAAGTTTAAAATAGTGATGTCGTAGTTTGCAAAAATTGTACTGTTTATTGGAGCACCCTCAAGGGCGGTGGTGTCAAAGGTAATTGTTTTTGCGTATAAGTCATCCTTTGCAGGCAAAAGTGTGTCATCAAAGTCTTTTGTAGAAATACTAGATGCAAGGGAAGGAACGGCTGCTAAAATTTCATTGTATTTTGTAAGGTCGTCACCTGTGAGGGTGGATAGAGCCTCTTTATGCCCTGAGGCAATATAATAGCTGTATTCACCTTGTTCAGACAGTTTTTCAGAATCATTATACTCAGCAAGTATACTATCTAAAGAACCGTTTTCGAAGTTTTCTGTTTTAGCAACAATAATTTCACATATGCTGTTAAGGCAGTTCATAACAGAGGTTTCTTCACCGTCGTTCAGTCGTTCCATGTTAGCGTCAGTAATATATCCATAAATAACTTCAGCAAATGTGCCCTCGCTTTTAATTGTAACAGGGTAAATATTAGTTTCTTGGTAGGCCATCCATTCTTCAGGGGTTGTGTATGTAAGCCCCAATTCCTCAACAGTTACGGTACGTTCGATTTTTTGGCCTTCTTCTTTCTTAGAACAGCCTGAAAATATGCCAAGGGCTAAAATAAGGCACATAATGCCAAGCGTGGTTTTTTTCATAATTTATATCCTCCTTAATTTTCATTTCATATAGCGTTTACAACCAAAAGCAATTATATATTAAATTAACATGGGTTGCAAATGAATATTTTGTGAACTGTTGAATAGAAATATTCTGAGGTGATTTTTGTATTATGAAAAATAAAAGAGTGTATCCACATAAAAAGTTTACAACAACCAAAAAACAAGGTGACAATATAATTGAAGAAAGAAAAGAGCGCATGATGGTTAAGGTGTATGTAAGCGCACTGATGATTGTGATGACACTGGCAATTTCCAATTTAAACAATCCAAAGGCAGAGGAATTGCAGTTAAGCCTTAAAACAGCCATAAGTCAAAGTATAACAGCACAACAAGCAAGGCAAATAAGCCAAAAAGGTATTGAAAAAATTATGACGTTTAGGGGAAAAGATGTGACAAAAAAGGTTGAAGATACAGTGGAAGAAGTATTTTTGCCTAACGATGCGTCTACAGTAAATTAATTAGTGCAATTATTCACCATTTGGGGTATGATATATAGTAATAGTTTTTTAGATATACCAAAATGGAGGATAAATAAATGAAAAAAGCAATTCCCGACGAAATACTTTTGCAGGTTGAAAAGCCGGCAAGATATGTTGGCCGAGAAGTTAATATGGTAAAAAAAGACCCGAAAAATGTGGATATTAGGTTTGCATTTTGCTTTCCAGATGTTTACGAGGTTGGCATGAGCCATTTGGGTCTTCAGATATTATACTACTTTCTTAACAGACGTGAAGACACCTACTGTGAGAGGGCTTTTTCACCATGGACGGATTTGGAAGAAAAAATGCGTGAAAATAATATTCCTATGTTCGCCCTTGAAAGTCAGGAGCCTTTAAGAAATTTTGATTTTGTTGGCTTTACATTACAGTACGAGCTTTGCTACACAAATCTTATAAACATGTTGGATATGAGCAACATTCCTGTTTTAAGCAGTGAGCGAACTGAAGAAGACCCTATAATAATTTGTGGCGGTTCTTGTGCATATAATCCAGAGCCTTTGGCGGAGTTTGTTGATATTTTTTACCTTGGCGAGGGGGAGGTGCTTTATGACCAAATATTGGACATGTATAAGGTGCATAAAAAAGCAGGTAAAACCAAGGCAGAATTTTTAGAAAGCCTTTTGGAGCTTGACGGCCTATACATGCCTAAGTTTTACGACGTTAGCTACAAGGAAAATGGAGAGATAGCAAGCTTTGAGCCCAACCACCCAAAGGCACGCAAAATAATTAAAAAGGTAATTGTTAAGGATATGGACAAGGTTTTTTATCCTGAAAAGCAATTAGTACCTTTAATTGAGGTAGTGCATGATAGGGTTACGCTGGAGCTTTTCCGTGGATGTATAAGAGGATGTCGTTTTTGCCAGGCTGGTTTTGTTTATCGCCCTGTTAGAGAAAAAACAGCACCTACACTTCTGGAACAGGCTAAAAACCTTGTTAAATGTTCGGGGCATGAGGAAATTTCGCTAATTTCCCTTAGTACTAGCGACTTTACTTGTTTTCCAGAGCTTGCAAATGGACTTCTTGAAGAATTTAAGGACAAGTCGGTAAATATATCACTGCCTTCCCTTAGAATAGATGCATTTTCAATTGAATTGATGGAGAAAATTCAAGAGGTAAGAAAAAGCAGCCTTACTTTTGCGGCAGAGGCTGGAACACAGCGCCTTAGAAATGTAGTAAACAAAAACCTTACAGAAGAGGTTATTCTGGATGGCTGTAAACTTGCTTTTGACGGTGGATGGACAAAGGTTAAGCTATATTTTATGCTTGGTCTGCCAACAGAAACCGAGGAAGACTTATTGGGAATAGGTGACCTTACAGATAAAATAGTTGAAAAGTTCTTTGAAATTCCAAAAGAAAACAGACCAAAACCTGTTACGGTAAATGCCAGTGCCTCTTGTTTTGTGCCAAAACCATTTACACCTTTCCAGTGGGATGCACAGGATACCTACGAAAGCTTTGGGACTAAGGCACGTATTGCAAAAAGAAGTATCACACGCAAACAGGTGCGTTTTACCTACCACAACACGAAAATGAGTTCCCTTGAAGGGGTTATGGCAAGGGGCGACAGGCGTATTGGTGCTGTTTTATACAAGGCATGGCAAAACGGCTGCCGTTATGACGGATGGACGGACAAGTTTAATTGGGAGGGCTGGACAAAAGCATTTGAGGAAACAGGGGTTGACCCTACCTTCTATGCCAACCGTGTTAGAAGCTACGATGAGATACTTCCATGGGATCATATTTCAGTTGGCGTGTCACGTCAATTTTTAATTAGTGAAAGAGAAAAAGCCTTAAAAGGCGAGGTTACACCAAATTGCAGACAGGAATGCTCTAACTGTGGGGCGAAGGCTTTTGGAGGAGGTGTATGCTATGATGACATACAGGTTTAAGTTTTCCAAAGGTGAAGAAATTAAGTTTATAGGGCATTTAGATATTGTTCAGGCATTTCAGCGTGCGCTTAAGCGTGCAGATTTGCCAATTGCATATTCCAATGGCTTCAATCCTCATCAGCAAATTTCTTTTGCAAGCCCTTTAAGCCTTGGCTATGTAAGTGATGGAGAGTACGGAGATTTGAAGCTAACCCAAGCCCTTCCTCCACTTGAAGTTATGGAAAGATTGAATGCTGTTATGCCGGATGGAATGGTGATCAAAGAATTAATTTGCCTTAAAGATGGGGTTAAAAATACGATGGCAAGTGTTTCCGCAGGAAGATACAAAGCGTATCTTGATAGCAGAATTACACCAAAAATGGTGGAAGAAAATTTAGAAAAATATTTTGCCATGAACGAAATACTTGTAATGAAAAAGACCAAAAACAATTTTAAGGAAACAGATATAAAGCCAGATATATTTGAGTTAATTAATAAATCTGAAGGGGAACAGGCAATTATTGAAATGGTTATTGCTGGCGGAAGTACAAGAAACCTTAAGCCTGAATCTGTTGCAGAGGGCTTTTACAACTTTGTAGGGGTTGAATACAACAAGTTTAAAATAGGCTTTAAGCGTATGGATATTTATATGGTTTTGGATGAAAAATTTGTTCCACTGAATTACGGAGTTGAATTGTAATGAAAAGAGTACTTGTAGACTCATCTATGCACCACACAAGAATTGGTCTTGTGGAAAACGGTGAATTGACGGAATTTATATATGAAAGCAAGCTGAACAAAAGTATTGTGGGCAATATTTATGTTGGCAGGGTTATGAGCGTGCATAAGGGGATGCAGGCGTGCTTTGTAGACATAGGCGAAGAGAAAAATGCTTACCTTTTATTAGAGAACGGCAAAAATGTTCAGCCTTATAGCCAAATTGCAGTTCAGGTGCAAAAGGATGCCTCGGGAATGAAAGGGGCAGGGGTTACAAGCAAAATTTCTTTTACTGGAAAGTTTTTAGTGCTGATACCAGATGAAAATGGAAACATTGGGATTTCTAAAAAAATAGTCAGTGAAGAAGAACGAGATAGAATAAAAAGCATTGCCCAAGAAGTTCTGCCTAGCGGATACGGAATTATTATACGCACTGATGGTGCAGGCAAGAGTTCAGACGAGTTTAAGGCAGAGGTGGATAGGTTATATAACATAAGCCAAGAGGTTATGATGCGTACCCAGTATAGCAAAGCCCCTAGCCTTATTTTTAGCGAGGCTGATACAACTGTTAAGGCGGCAAGAGATTTATTCGGTGACGACGTTGATGAAATTGTTCTTAACGATGAAGTTGAATACAGCCTAATAAGGGAAGAAACTTCTAATCGTGCCGAACGAGTTGTTTTTTATGACAATCAAGTTCCTATGTTTGAAAATTATTTAGTGGAGAGCCAGGTAGAAAAGATATTCAATAAAAAAGTATGGCTTAAATGTGGTGGATTTTTAATAATTGAGCAAACAGAGGCATGTGTTGTTATTGATGTAAATACTGGAAAATTCACTGGCAAAAAAAACTTTCAGGAAACGGTGCTTAAAGCCAACCTTGAGGCGGCGGTGGAAATTGCAAAGCAACTACGGTTAAGAAACCTTTCGGGTATGATTATCATTGATTTTATTGACATGAAAGAGGATGAAAGCAAAAAACAGTTGCAGCGTACCCTTGAGCGTGCAGTGAAAAAAGACCGCATTAAAACCACAGTGGTTGGCATGACAGAGCTGGGGCTTATGCAAATGACACGGAAAAAGACCAGTATCCCTGTGGTTGCAAGGCTTACTACCCAATGCCAATGCTGTAAGGGAAACGGATATGTGCAAAGCTTTGAATATATTTCGGGTAAAATACGCCGTGAGGTTATTTCTATTTTTACCCAAACTGTTTTTAATGAGGTTACAATTTCTTCAAGCAAACGTGTGCTTAGGGCGTTTGCAGGTGACATGGACGAAAACAAGAAGGAAATTGAGAAGCAGTTTGGAAAAACAATTGTGCTAAAAGAAATAGAAACTGCGGCACACAGCTATTACGAAATTGACAGACGAAGTGTCTAAAAATGCGGCTGTTAATTTTTGTTAACAAGGTGTTATGAAAGTGTGGTTTACTTGACTTTTGCAGGGGTATATGATACAAATAAAAGTAGTGTATATATAGGAATAAAAAACGACCATATGGCAGTGCCACGTGGTCTTTAATATCATTTCAAGGGGGATTACAGTAATGGGTTTAGATTATAAGGATGCCGGAGTAGACGTTGAAGCCGGATACAAAGCAGTAAAATTAATGGGAGAGCATGTTAAAAGCACTTTTAGAAAAGAGGTTTTAACTGATATAGGCGGTTTTGGCGGCATGTTTACACTTGGCGGCTTAAATATGAAAGAACCTGTGCTTATTAGCGGTACTGATGGCGTTGGCACAAAGCTTAGGCTTGCTTTTGTTCAGGACAAGCACAATACTGTAGGCATTGACTGCGTAGCAATGTGCGTAAATGATATCATTTGCAACGGTGCACAGCCATTATTTTTCTTAGATTATATTGCTTGTGGTAAAAACGTTCCAGAAAAAATTGTAGATATAGTAAGTGGCGTTGCAGAAGGCTGTCGTCAAAGCGGATGTGCCCTTATTGGTGGCGAAACAGCAGAAATGCCAGGTTTTTACCCTATAGAAGAGTATGACATGGCAGGTTTTACTGTAGGTGTAGTTGACAAATGCGACATCATTAATGGTGAGAAAATTGTTGAAGGCGATGTTATTATTGGCTTGCCATCAAGCGGTTGTCATTCCAACGGGTATTCCCTTGTAAGAAAGGTTTTTGAACCAATTGAAGAATGTGCAAAGGAATATATAGAAGAATTGGGCGAAACTGTTGGCGAGGCACTTTTAACACCAACAAAAATATATGTAAAAGAGGTACTTGACCTGGTTAAAAAGGTTGAAGTTAAAGGAATAAGCAACATTACAGGCGGCGGTTTTATAGAAAATATTCCAAGGTGTATACCAAAGGGCAAAAATCTTTGTGCAACTATAGAAGAAGGTACATGGCCGGTACTTCCTATTTTTGAAATTATGCAGAAAAGGGGAAATATTGAAAGAGCGCATATGTACAACACCTTTAACATGGGTATTGGCATGGTACTTGTTGTTGCCAAGGAAAACGTGGATACTGCCCTTAAGGCTATTGAGGATATGGGCGAAAAAGCTTATGTAATAGGCAAAATAACTTCTAGCGAAAAAGAGGTAGAGGTATGCTTAAAATAGGAGCCTTAGTTTCTGGTGGCGGAACTAATTTACAGGCTATTATTGACAGCATTGAAAGCGGTGCTGTGCCTAATGCAAAGGTAGTTACCGTAGTAAGCAGTAAAGAGGGGACTTATGCCCTTGAGCGTGCAAAAAAACACAATATAAATGGCGTTTGCATAAAGAAAAAAGATTTTGCCGACTTCGACCAATATATGCAGGCTATGATTGACCATATGGAAAGCTTTGAGGTTGACCTTGTGGTTCTGGCTGGCTTCATGACGGTGATAGGTGAAAAATTTATTGAAAAATACAGAAACAGAATTATAAATATTCACCCAGCACTGATTCCATCTTTTTGCGGTGACGGATTTTATGGGCTTAAGGTGCATGAGGCGGCTTTGGAAAAAGGCGTAAAGGTTACAGGCGCAACGGTACATTTTGTAAATGAGGAAACCGATGGTGGGCCGATCATACTTCAAAAGCCAGTTTATATAGATGAAAACGATACAGCCGAAAGCCTTCAGCAAAGAGTTATGGAAGAAGCGGAATGGGAAATTTTCCCCCAAGCTATTCAACTTATAAGCGAGGGTAAAATTGAGGTTGTTGGGAATAAGGTTAGGAGGAAAAACTAAAATGAAAGTTTTACTTGTAGGCAGTGGCGGCCGTGAACATGCAATTGTTTGGAAGCTTAAGCAAAGCCCTAAAATAGATAAAATTTATTGTGCACCAGGAAACGCAGGTATTGCACAGGATGCACAGTGCGTGGATATTGGCGCAATGGAAATTGAAAAATTGGTTGAATTTGCCAAAGAAGAGGGCATTGATTTTACCATAATTGGTATGGACGACCCACTGGTAGCAGGCATTGTTGACGCATTTCAGGCCGAGGGTCTTAGAGTATTTGGCCCACGAAAAAATGCAGCTATTATTGAGGGCAGTAAGTCATTTTCAAAAGATTTAATGAAAAAATATAACATACCTACAGCTAAATACGAGGTTTTTGATAGCTACGATGCGGCTAAGGATTATGTTTTACAACAGGAAATGCCAATTGTTATAAAGGCAGACGGACTTGCTTTGGGCAAGGGTGTGCTTATTTGCGCAACTGTTGAAGAAGCAGTCGAGGGCTTAGGCGAAATAATGTTAGATAAAAAGTTTGGAAAAAGTGGTAACACAGTTGTAATAGAGGAATTTCTTGTTGGCCCAGAGGTTTCAGTTTTATCATTTTGTGACGGAAAAACCGTTGTTCCTATGGTTTCAGCCCAGGACCATAAAAGGGCACTGGATGGCGACAAAGGTCTTAACACAGGTGGAATGGGCACATTTTCACCAAGTAAAATGTACACAGAGGATTTGGCTCAAATGTGCATGAAAGAAATTTTTCAGCCTTCCCTTGATGCTATGGCAAAAGAAGGACGGGATTTTGTTGGTATTCTTTACTTTGGACTTATGCTTACAAAGGACGGAATGAAAGTAATTGAGTACAACGCACGTTTTGGCGACCCAGAAACACAGGTGATACTTCCGCGTCTTAAAACAGACCTTATTGAAATTATGGAGGCTTGTGTGGACCAAAAGCTTGACCAAATGAATATTGAGTGGTACGACAATGCGGCAGTTTGCGTTGTAGAAGCCAGTGGTGGTTATCCTGAGGACTACCAAAAGGGCTACCCAATTACAGGTCTTGAGGAAATTAAAAATAGGGAGGACATTGTTGTTTTCCATGCAGGTACAAAAATGCTGGA
>JBFWMT010000036.1:0-25866 GCA_050251415.1 Anaerotignaceae bacterium
TTTCAATCTGGAGGCAAAAAGACATGAGAAGACCAATTGAAGGAGTTCGAGTACTTGACCTAACACAGGCCTATAGCGGCCCATTTTGTACTATGAACCTTGCTGACCACGGTGCTGAGGTAATTAAAATTGAAAGACCTGCCATGGGGGACCAAACCCGTGGATGGGGCCCTTTTAAAAAGGATTTTAGCGGCTATTTTGCTTATATAAATCGTAATAAAGAAGGTATCACTCTTGATTTACGTACAGAAGAAGGCAAAGGCATTTTAAGAGAACTGATTAAAACCGCAGACGTTATCTGTGAAAATTATAAGGTTGGCGTAATGGAAAAGCTTGGCTTTAGCTACGAGGAGATGAAAAAAATCAATCCACGTATCATTTACGGCTCCATTTCAGGCTTTGGTCTTGAAGGTCCTTTGTCAAAACGCACCTGCTACGACATAGTTGCCCAAGCAATGAGCGGTATGATGAGTGTTACAGGTTTTTCAGACGGGCCACCTTGTAAGATAGGCCCATCTGTAGGCGACAACTACTCTGGTGCATATCTATGTATTGGCATACTTATGGCACTTTTTCAAAGAGAAAAAACTGGCGAGGGCCAGCGTATTGATGTTTCTATGGTAGACACCCTTTTCTCTGTTATGGAAAACTTTGTAATGGAATACACCATGGAGGAGAAAACACCAATGCGTGCAGGAAATCAAGACCCAAGCATTGCTCCCTTTGACTCTTTTGAGGCAAAAGACGGAGGCTTTGTTATGGGCTGCGGAACAGATGCCATGTTTGCCAGCCTTGTCCATAAAATGGGGCGTGACGACCTTGCCAAAAACCCTCTTTACAGCACAAATTATCAGCGTTGCGTAAATTATGCAACCCTTAAACCCATACTTAACCAATGGTTATCCACAAAAACCATAGCAGAATGTGAAGAAATACTTGTTGGTTTGGGTATTCCTTTCGGCAACATTCTTACTATCCCCGAGGCGGCAGAACATCCACAGCTTAAAGGACGCAATATGCTTTGGGAAGTAATGCAACCCGGCATGGATGCAACCATACAAATGCCTGGTACACCTATAAAAATCCACGGCATGGAAGACAGATGCCACAAGGCTTCCCCTCTGCTAGGTGAAGACAATGAAAAAATATTGAAGGAAATTGGATACACCGATGAAAAAATTAAATTTTTTAAAGAGAAATGTGTTATATAAAGAAACACTTACGTAAAAACCTTTAGGGCTTTGCCATTGCATGCTTGACCTATCTAAGACCGAATAAATATGCAGTCTTAATAAAAGTTTTTGGTCTTACTTTTTTCAAAAAGCAAGTGGGTTTGGGCAATGCCCAAGGTTTTAAACTTTTCCACAGCCTAAAACAGTCTTCTTAGGCTGTTTTTATTTGTTTAATAAATATCAATTGATGCTTCACACATAAACTTATGTTATAATATTAATTCATACAAACAATTCATTTTTTAATACTTTATTATCGTTCATCTGCAAATGCTACAAGGGAGGAAATAGTTTTGAACAGTGAAAAAAAATTTTATACCATTGGCGATATTTCCGACATGTGCAGTGTGCCTATCAAAACTCTGCGCTACTATGATGAAATTCATCTTTTAGTACCAAACCATCGAGATTCGGAAACTAATTACCGCTATTATTCCGAGGACCAAATGCTTACTCTGTATATAATAAGGCGTCTTAAAAGCTTTGGTTTCACCCTAGAAGAAATAAGAACCCTTGTATATAGCGGCGACGTTAAATCACTTGATGTCAAGCTTACAGAAAAAGCTGCCCAAATAGAGAGAGAAATAGAGGGGCTTAAAAACTTGCACCACGAGATAGGATTTACGTTAGAGCGAATGAAAAAAGGCAGTAACTTTATTAGTTGTTTTGACCAAGACAAAGATATTTCTAAAATTATAACACAAGACCCCGATGGCATTACTGTAGAAGAAATACCAAAAATTAATTGTATATTTACACGAAAAAAAGAATTTAATTACCAAAACGCTAATGTTTCCGTAGCACGCTGGTTTGAGCTTTTTGCACTTGTTAAAAAGCTCAATTTAAAATCCATTGGCGTTATTACACTTACTTATCACAACGAGGCATTAGACCAATTTCTTAAAAAAGACTGCGATTTAGAGGTTAGTCTGCCTGTTTTTGAGGCCTTGGACTCGCCTAACTTTAAAGTTATGGGCGGGTATAAAGCCGTTACTGCAATGCATGTTGGCAGCCACAGCACCATTATAACCTCACATATAAAGGCACTTAAATGGATTAACCAGCATAGCTACAAAATTAACGGCCCGATATCCGAGGAGTTCATAATCTCTCCCATTGACGTTAAAAACGAAAATGAGTATATAACAAAAATAATAATACCGATAGAATAATTGCAATAAAAAAAGACCTTGGTGACAACCAAGGTCTTTTCTTTTAGAATTTTTCAGGGAAGAACAGTTTTCCAACTTTTTCATCCACAGGCTTGCCAATATTTGTGCCTATTATGAAACAAATAAGTGCACAGCCAACACCAATAATGATGTTGTGGAATGAACCAAGCTTTATGCCTAATGCCATTGTTACACAATAAGCAGCAAGACCGCCTACCATACCCCAAATAGCACCTGTTGCATTTGCTTTTTTCCAAAACAAGCCAAGAAGCAATGTCCAGAAGAACGCTGTCTGTAAACCGCCAAAAGCAAACATATTAATCCAAACAATAAGGTCTGGTGGGTTAACAGCCATAAGCACAGCCACAATACCCATAATTGCAGTAACAGAAATTGAAATTTTACCAACCTTTTTCTGGTCAATAGCTTCTCCCTTTTCTTCTTTGGCGTGCATGTAAATATCCTTTACAATTGCAGATGAACCAGAAATAAGCAATGAAGAAATTGTTGACATTGTAGCAGCAAGAGGCCCAATAATGGTTATACCTGCTAAAAATGGATTCATGTATTGGGAAATTAAAGTAGGTATTACTGTATCTGTTGAACCATCAATTTCAAGAAGCACGCCTCTTGATAAAACGCCCAGCATATGCATACCAACCATCATTGCACCAACAACAATTGTTCCGTAAAGCATTGCTTTATGTACAGAATTTGTATTCTTGTAGCTTAGGCAACGAACATTGGACTGCGGAAGACCCATGGTACAAACACCGCAAAGCATCCACTGAGTGATGAAAAGCTGAACAGGGATTGAAGCCACACCCGCTTTTTCAGCTGTTGGGCTAAGCATGTTAAAGCCTTCCCCTGTAGCAACTGCTGTTTTTGATGCCTCTGTAATGGTAGCCATAATGTTTGCAATACCGCCACCCTTTGTTATAATTGCATAGCCAAGGCAGAACATACCTATAAGCATTACGATTGCACAAGCTGTGTCTGTAATTGCAACAGCGTTAAAGCCACCAACTGTTGTATAAAGTACAACTACAAATGCAAAAAATACAAGTCCAGATACGTAGCTTAAGCCTGTAACAGCTGAAAAAATCTGTGCACCACCTATAAACTGGCCAAGCATTGTTGTTGTAAAAAATACTATAATAACGACTGCTGAAATATTTGCAAGTGCATTCGACTGATATCTTTGTCTTATAACGTCTACAACAGTTACAGAGTCTGTTCTTCTGCCTATAACTGCCATCTTTTTACCTAGCACACCAAGCACAAGGAACGCTGCAACAACCTGGGTTGAAGCATAGTAAACCCAGCCAAAGCCCTTTTGCCAAGCAACACCAGGGCCGCTGAGGAATGAACTAACTGAGCTGTATGTGGCAACCAACGTCATCGCAAGTACAAACCCGCCAAGACTTCTGCCGCCAATGAAGTAATCCTTGGAATAGTTCTCTGCTCTGGCATCAGCAGAGGTTTTCTGAATATAGAAACCTAAACCAAGAAGGATAATAAAGAATATAAATACAGGGCTAAGTGTTAAAAATGCGTTCATTCTACATTACCTCCTTATGGTCTTTGCTTGAAACATCTGTCATCGGTGCTTCTTCCTCAAGGTCAAAATCAACAAACACTTTAGTAATAAGGAACCAGACTAACGCAATTGATAAAAACCATGAGCCAAAACAACTTACCATAAACCATGCAGGCATTCCTAAAATTGTAGTTGTTGCACCACTTGCTCCGTAAATACCAAAGCCTGTAATCCACCAAAACGCAATTATAATTGCTGCAGCAATCCATGTTGCTTTTGCTTCTTTGTTCATCTGAACAAATTTTTCTTTGTAACTCATTTTCTGCATAAACAATCCCTCCTATTCTTGTGCTTCACATTGATAAAGAATTGTTTCATTTTTTACCGATATTATAAAAATAATTGCTGCCTATTAATTATTCGGTTTTGTAAACGAAATTTTTCTTCATCCTGGGCAACACTGATTTAATGCAACCAGTCTTTCCCTTGCTATAAGCTGCTGCCTACAAACAAGCCTACCACCGCTGTCTGTATATTTATGCGGAAAATCCGCCATAAACCTGTGGGGGTTGCCCATAAGCTTTTACGCATTATGGGCATTAGTATGTCTTTTATTTTTCACGCTGATAGCATATTTCACCATCTATCATTGTGTAGTCTATCTTAGAGTTTACGATGTTTACAGGGTCTATTTCCAATATGTCCTCATTAAAAACAACTAAATCCGCAAGCTTTCCAACCTCTATACTGCCCTTAATATCATCCTCGAAGCTGGCATATGCACCGTTTAGGGTGTAACAACGAATTGCCTCTAACATGGAAATTTTTTGGCTTGCACCGCAAACTTTACCTGTTTTTCTGTCTATTCTGTTTACCGCACCGTCAAGCCCACGGGTAACCTCCTGTTTTGCTGTAGGAGCATCGCAACCTATAACTGCTTTTATTCCTGCATCCAGATAACTTCTCATTGCAAAGAAATGCTCAATTCTTTCCCCATAATATTTACAATAGTCACTGCCGTTAATAGTCATAAAATGGGTGTTGGAAACAGGTATAATACCCATTTTTGCCATTCTATTTACCAAATCATCATCTGTTATTGCGCAGTGCTCAATTCTGTGTCTGTGTTCTTCCGGCTTACGTGGATGCTTTGCAAGGGCTTTTTCGTAACCTTCCACCATATATTCTACTGCCAAATCTCCAACCGCATGGGCTGTTGCCTGACAATCATGGTCATTTATGTATTCAATATATTTTACGGTTTCCTCTCGTTCCCATGCAAGTATGCCAGGTAAAGTTGCATCATGGCTGTAAGGCTGTCTTGTTGCACAGCTTGGGCCACTGGTTCCGCCGTCTATCATAAATTTGGATGTACCAATTCTGAATTTTTCGTCACCCAACCCCGTATGGAACCCATTTTCAATAAAACGCTCATTATCCTGAAGGGAAAATGGCTTTCCAAAAATTGAGTGTAACATCATAAACTGGCGTGGCTTAAATCTTCCGTTTTTTGCCGCCTTATACATAATGCTGTAGGATGGCCCATCACACTCACCAGGGTCGTGTATAGAGGTTACGCCGCTTTCAAGCAAAAGGTCATTACTTCTTTTAAGTGCCGTCCACATTTCCTCCTGGGTATATTTTACCTTGCTCCACAGGAAGAAATTTGTCAAATCCTTTGTCATTCCATTCAATTTTCCGTTTTCAACTACAACTTCGTCCTTGCCGAACTTTTTGGCATCCTCTGGCGTATTTATGCCTCCAGCGGCAAGCCCTAATGTGTTGTATACACCAAGATGTCCACAAGCACGCATACACTGAACAGGGTTTTTTGGCGCCACCTCATCAAGGTCCTCCAGGTTTACATGGCGTTTTTCCTCTAGTTTATTCTGGTCATATCCCCAAAGCTTTATCCAGCCGCCCTCTTGGGTATCGGCAACCGCTTTTTTAATTACCTCTTTAATTTCCGCAATAGATTTGCATTTTGGGTATGTAATATCAATAATTGCACCATTCATAAATCCGTAAAGTATTGGGTGGAAGTGGCAGTCTATAAATCCTGGCGTAAGCGCCCTGCCTTTAAGGTCAATAATCTTTGTTTTCTCGTCCACAATTTTTTCTAAATCTTCATTAGAGCCAACGAAAACTATTTTGTTTTTCTTAATACCAACCGCCTCTGCCAGTTCATCCTTATCATTAACGGTTATTACTTTACCGTTTTTAAATGCAATATCAACATAAGAAAAATCAAATTTCATGGCAATTCACCCCTTCTTCACCGTTCGTCATTTTTTATAATATTTTAAGGAAATATATTAAAAAATATGGCACTTTAACATATATTATGTACACAAAATTCTAACCCCTAGTGTTTTTATATATTTAATAAGTGCGTAACACACCTTTTCATGTGCCCATTTCCTATATAAGCACATTTTATAACTTCCCCCTAACAGACAGTCAAGAACTAAATTTTTGTTATAGGTTTTCTTTGTGGTTATTATTACAAAACCCTCCAGTAGGTGTATAGTATATCACCCACAAAAAAACACCTCATTTTTCAGTATTCTTTTTTTAAAAGCCTTAATTATTTTATTTTAACTTGAATTTTTGTCGTAAAATAACTCACTTTCCCATTGCAAACACCTTATTGCAAGGGTAGAGTTTTAAATGTACATAATTAAATACAATAAATTTGCATACTCATTGCCTTAAAACAGTACATCACCTATCTACATCTGTCCTTACGTTTTTAATTTTGTATAAAAAAACAGAGGTCTCCCACAGTTTTGTACTGCAAAAGACCTCCTTTAGTATTCGCATAAATTAATTCTATATAATAATACCATTTCCAAGGCATTTTGTTTGTACTAATTTTAATACACAACATATTACCATCAATTTACATATAATACAATAGCATAACCTATAAATTTTGCTTAAAATAAATACTATTTTTTTAGTCGTATTGTATATAAAAATTGGCCAATAATCATTGATTTATAAATATTTTAGTTTAAAATGCGGTTATGTATGAAAATAAATTCCAAACATAACCGCCTAAGTTATTTACGCAAAATTATTTATTATACTTTAGGTATTTACCCATTCTTTTAGTTAATACCCTCTTTTACCATAAACTTTTTAAAAGTTTCGTAAGCATAGCTGGTGTTTACTCTTTCAAGGTAAATTTCAGTATCCTCAACCGCTTTAAGCTCTGCATTTAATGATTTCTTAACTGCATGGCTTTCAGCCATTTCCTGTGCAACTGCCTTTTCGTCTGCAAAATCAAGGTTTAATTTCATTGCATTGGCAATGCCCTTAATTACCTCAAGGTTTGTTTTAGAAAGTGCAGGTATCGCCGCTGTTACAGCACTAACTGTTGAATCACAGCTGGTTATTGTGCCGGTGCTTTCAGCAAGAGAAACCAAAGGAAGAACTGCATCTGCCTTTTTAGCAGTTTCTGTAAGGTACATGTCCGCTACAGCAACAAACTCAAGTCCGCTTGGGTCAAACTCTGGCACATCTTCGCCTAAAATAAGCATCGCCTTAATTTTTCCGCTTGCAAGGGTATCCTTTGTAAAGCAAAGTGGTGCAACCCCAAGGTCGCAAAGACCCTGACTATTTGCATTTGCCTTAATTTGAATAATACCGTTACGTGGTGAACCAATGTGTCCGCTTAAAACAGCAATTTCAGCCGCCGCCTTAGCCGCTTCTGCTTTCACATTAAACTGGTCAACAACAACCATTGCTTTTTTAGCCTTCATAAGCATGTCTGCCGCCTGTTTAGCTTCATCGGTTACAACTGTAGCACTAAGGCTTGCAGTAAGGCTGTCAATTCCATTTGCTTTTGCTCCTGCTTCAACAAGGGCTTTTAAAATGCCTTTAAGTGCTGAAGTGTTGTCGGCATTAATGAAAAGTGTCGATTCCTGTGCCTCTTGAGAGTCTGGCTTATTGGAAACAACAATCACCTTTGCTCCTCTAGCCGACGCCTGACGGATTTTAACACCAAGGGCAGCGTGTTCTTTCATTATATCTGTTCCAACAAGCACAATCACCTCTGTTGAAAGAAGTTCGTCAAGTTTAGCTGTTGAACCGTCAAAACCTGTTACCTCTGCAACACCGCTTTTGTTTATGCCGTAGCAGAATACAGTATTTGTCTTTAAAACATCATTTGCATATTTCTTAGCAGCATAATTTTCTTCATTTGTTAATTTATCTGAAACGGAAACAGCAACTGCGTCACTGCCGTAACGTACAGAAACACTTTGAAGCTTTTTAGCAACATAAATGTTTGCCTCTTCCCATGAAACAGGAGTCAGTACGCCGTCCTTTTTAATCATTGGTGTTGTCAATCTGCCTTCGCCTGTCAATTCGCTGAAACCAAATCTGCCTTTAACGCAAAGTGCACCTTTTTCCGTTTCGTCTGGTGTACTTTTTACAATAAGGTTACCCTTTGTTTGCAAGGTTGTTTTACAGCCAACGCTACAGAAAGAACACATCGTGTCTGTACAAGTGGTTGCAACAGGAACACGTTTTGCGGCAGTTTTTTCACCCAATGCACCTACGGGGCAAAGGTTAATACACTGACCACAGCTAATGCAATCCGTTTCCTTAAGTGGAAGGTCTAAGGCTGGTTTCACAATGGAATCAAAACCACGGTCTACAAGACCAAGGGCAGTTCTACCCATTACTTCATCGCAAACCCTTACGCAAAGTCCGCAAAGAATACACTTATCTGGATTTCTGTCAATAAACGGATGGCTATTGTCAACCTTCCTGTTATGGCTTGCACCCTCGTATTTTTCAGGCTCTACCTCTGACTCATTTGCATATTTAATAAGCTTACACTCAAAGTAGTCGTGGCAACCGCATTCAAGACATCTCTTTGACTCCTCAATTGCTTGTTCTTCAGTTAAACCATTGTTAACTTCATGGAAATTGTCTCTTCTTGCGTCCGCAGAAATATGGCTCATGCACTGGCGTGAAGCTTTTTCTCTATCGGCAAAATCCGCCTCTGTAAGGTCTTTTCTTTCAACTACAAATGGCTTTTTGTAGGCAACCTCTGCACCTTTAAGGTAGCTGTCAATTACTCTTGCGGCTTTATCTGCCTCGCCAATTGCACTAATAGCAATGCCAGCACCCATATTTGTTGCGTCGCCTACAGCAAACACGTTTTCAAGGTTAGTTCTAAAGGTTGTTTCGTCTGCAGAAATTGTGCCTTTTCTTGTAAGCTCAATGCCTTCAAGACCCTTAGGGTCAAGCTTTTGACCAAGTGCCATAATAACTGCACTTACCTTTAAATCTTCTGTTGCGCCCTCAATGGGAACAGGACTTCTTCTGCCACTTGCGTCTGGCTCGCCAAGCTCCATTTTCTGCAACTTAATATATTTAATACTTCCATCTTCATTTGCAACTATGTCTGTTGGGTTTGTAAGGTATTTGAAGATTACGCCCTCTTCTTCTGCTTCTTTAATTTCAATTTCCTCTGCTGGCATTTCTGCCTTTGTTCTTCTGTATACACAGTAAACCTTTTTTGCACCAAGACGAACAGCCACACGACATGCGTCCATTGCTGTGTTACCACCGCCAACAATAGCAACTTCATCGCCAACAACTATTTCCTCGTTAAGGGTTACTTTTCTAAGGAAATCGATACCGCCGTGAACATTTGCGTTGTCCTCGCCTGTTACACCCATTTTGATACTAGTCCATGCGCCAACGGCAACAAGAACAGCATCATAAGTTTCTGTAAGGTAGCTGAAAGTTACGTCGTTTCCAATTTTTATATTGTTCAGCATTTTAACGCCCATGCCTTCAATAAGGTCTATCTCCTGCTGTAAAACAGCCTTTGGCAAACGATATTCAGGAATGCCGTAACGAAGCATACCGCCCATTTTTGGCATAGCGTCATAAATTGTTACTTCGTGACCTTTTCTTCTAAGCTGATAAGCCGCAGTTAAACCTGCTGGGCCACCACCTATAACTGCCACGTTGTGTCCTGTACACGCCTCAACCTCTGGCATATATGGTTTGTCGCTTGCCAAGTCTTTATCCCCAATAAAGCTTTTAATAAAAGCAATGGAAATAGGTTCTTCCACCATTTGTCTTCTACAAGCCGTTTCACATGGGTGAGGACAAACACGACCAATGGATGATGGTAATGGGAAAATATCCTTAACAAGTTTCACAGCCTCTTTAAATTCTCCGTTTGCAACCATGCCCACATAGCCTTGGCAATCTGTTCCTGCAGGACATGCCAGGGCACAAGGAGGACGGCAGTCCCCTGTATGGTCACTTAAAAGCAATTCAAGGGCAGTTTTTCTGCTTTCTTTAACCTTTTGAGTATTTGTGTTAATTACCATTCCTTCGGAAATTGTTGTTGCACAAGAACGAAGTAACTTAGGATTCCCCTCCTGTTCAACTACACAAAGTCCGCAAGCACCGTAAATCGCTACTCTTTCATCATAACAAAGGGTAGGTATTTCAATGCCGTTTTCTCTTGCCACGTCAAGTACGGTTTGCCCGTCGTATCCGCAAACCTCCATGCCGTTAATGTTTAATCTTAATTTAGCCACTTAAAATCCCTCCCTCTTAGTTTATTTTCACTGCATCAAACTTACAGCTTGTTACACACTTGCCGCATTTAATGCAAAGGTTTTTGTCAATTACGTGTGTTTCTTTCACCTTGCCTGTTATTGCATTGACTGGGCAATTTCTTGCACACATTGTACAGCCTATGCACTTTTCTTTATCAATTTCAAAAGAAATTAATGGCTTACACTGCTTTGCTGTACATTTTTTGTTATAAATATGGTCTTCGTATTCATTTCTGAAATAACGAATAGTTGTAAGTACTGGGTTCGGTGCTGTTTGACCCAAGCCACAAAGTGATGAGGATTTAATTTGGTTTGCAAGGTTTTCAAGCAACTCAATATCTCCGTCCTTGCCATTACCCTCTGTAATTCTTGTCAATATTTCAAGCATACGCTTTGTGCCAATACGGCAATGAATACACTTGCCACAGCTTTCCTTGCAAGTGAAATCCAAGAAGAAACGAGCCATGTCAACCATACATGTGGTTTCATCCATAACAACCATACCGCCAGAACCCATAATTGCGCCTGTTGCCGCAAGGGATTTATAGTCAATAATGGTGTCAATGAGTTCCGCTGGAACGCAACCGCCTGATGGACCACCCATCTGCACAGCCTTAAATGCCTTGCCTTCTTTAATGCCACCGCCAACGCCGTAAATAACGTCTCCAACCTTAGCACCCATAGGAATTTCCACAAGACCACCTTTTTTAATTTTGCCAGTCAGCGCAAAAACTTTTGTGCCTTTACTGTTTTCAGTCCCCATAGCACAATATTTATTGCCACCCTCATTTAAAATCCAAGGTACATTTGCATAGGTTTCCACATTATTAATGTTAGATGGTTTCTGCCAAAAGCCCTTTTGTGCTGGGAAAGGAGGTTTCAAACGAGGCATCCCTCTTTCGCCCTCTAATGAAGCAATCAGTGCTGTTTCCTCACCACAAACAAAGGCACCAGCACCCGCCTTAATTCTAAGGTCAAAGCTGAAATGACTGCCTAAAATATTTTTGCCAAGGAAACCCTTCGCCCTTGCCTGGTCAATGGCATTGTTTAAACGAACTATTGCCAAAGGATACTCGGCACGCACATAAACAACACCATCATCACTGCCCATTGCATAGGCACCAATCAACATACCTTCAATCAGTGTATGTGGGTCGCCCTCAATAACAGCTCTATCCATAAATGCACCTGGGTCACCCTCATCTGCATTACAAATGGTATATTTTTTAGTGCCTTGTGCATTTTTTGCGGCAGTCCACTTAAACCATGTAGGGAAACCTGCACCACCACGGCCTGCCAGACCAGACACTTTAATTTCTTCAATCACTTCGTCCTGTGTCATATTTTTAATACATTTTTCAATCGCTTTGTAGCCACCTTTTGCAATGTATTCTTCAATATTTTCAGGGTCTATAATACCGCAGTTTCTAAGGGCAATTCTTGTTTGCTTATCTAAAATCGCCTTATCCTCTGCATCTATAACATATTTTTCAGCCTTTTTGCCCTCACAAGCGGCATCAATAATTTCTTTAATTGTTTCAGTTGTAACCTTAATGTAGGTTGTTTTTTCGCCATTGTCGTCTATCACATCAACAATAGGCTCAAGGTAGCACATACCAATACAACCAGTAACCGATACAGGAATATTTAAGCCTTTTTGTGCAATATATTCCTCTGCCGCAACACTAACCTTGTTTGCACCTGCTGCAATACCGCAACTTCCCTTACCAACTACCATCTTCATAGTTACTCAACCTCCTTTGCTTTAATGCCGGCAATAATTTCTTTTGCCTTTGCAGGAGTTAAAGTGCCATAGGTTTCGCCGTTAATCATCATTACAGGTGAAAGGGAACAACAGCCAAGACAGGCTACATTGTTCAATGTGAAAAGACCGTCAGGTGTGGTTTCGCCCTCTTGTATATTCAGTTCCTCACAAATTGCAGTTTCAATATCCACAGAACCGTTTACATGACAGGCAGTCCCTTGGCAAAGCATAATAAGATACTTGCCAACAGGCTCTAGCCTGAACTGTGCATAAAATGTTGCTACACCAAGCACCTTTGCAGGCTTAATGCCGGTTTTAATAGCAATGTAATTTAGCAGTGCAACTGGCAGATATCCGTAAATATCCTGTGCATGCTGCAAAATTGTAATTAAACTTCCCTCAATTTTTCCGTACTTTTCAAAAACAGGCTCAAGCAATGTTGCATCAATCCCTGCTTTTTCAAGTTCCGCAAAAGATAACTGGGCGCAATTGCAGTTACAACTCATCTTTAAACATCTCCTTTATCCCCTAAAAATTTACAGCCTGCATATGCAGACCTATAGTATTTAATAAGCCCCTTTGCAACAAGCCAACACACACCCCTGTTGCATACTACTAGGTAAAATACAACTTATTAAATTCTATCATATTGAACGTTTTTATGCAATAATTACAACAATTCACCATTACTTGCATAAACCTACAAAATGTGTTCAAAATGCCCAAAAACTGGTCTTTATAGATAAATTAAGTACTCGCTGTACTTTATAAAATACAACCTTTACATAAACTTGCACCAAAAAATTATATTCTTTCATTAGTCATTGATTAACTTAGCTGAAACTGATAGAATTTACTTTAATACAATATTATAATAAACAGTTGCTAAATTAGGGGGAATTAATATGAAATATGGATTTCTAGGTGCCGGCAACATGGCAGGCGCAATTATAAAAGGAATGGTTAAAAGTGGAATAGAAGTCACAGATATCTTTGTTTTTAATACAAACATGGAAAAATCATATGCCCTGATGAAAGAATTTGGCATTATTGCAACAACTACCCAAAAAGACCTTTTTACTCTTGATGTCATTATACTTTCTGTTAAGCCACAAGTTTTAGATAAAATTATTGGCTCAATAAAAGATGACATGGGCAATAGACGCCCACTTATTATATCCATCGCTGTTGGTAAAACTATTGTATATCTTGAGGCTGGTTTGGGTGAAGGCACGCCAATTGTGCGTGTTATGCCAAACATAAATGCAAAGGTTCTTATGTCCACCAGTGGATATTGTACTAACAGCGTTGTAACGAAGGAACAGGCGGAGGTTGTAGAAAATTTATTTACAACTGTTGGCTCTGTTACAAAAATTCCAGAGGAGATGTTTAGCATATTCGGTGTAATTGCAGGCAGTTCCCCTGCTTTTGCGTACCTTTACATTGATGTGCTTGCAAGAGCAGCACAGCGTGCGGGTATGGCCAAAAAACAGGCATTGGAAATTGCGGCGAATACAGTTTTAGGCAGTGCAAAAATGGTACTTGAAACTAGCGAACATCCGTGGGCATTGGTAGACCAAGTTTGCTCCCCTGGTGGAACAACCATTGAGGGAATTTATACCCTTGAGGAAAATGGTTTTGAGGCAACCGTAGTAAAGGCATTTGATGCCGTTTTGGCAAAAGATAAGGCCATACAAGCCAAGAAGTAAAAACTATATAAATACTGCTTTAATTAAAAATGAATTTAACGAAATTTTTTATATATTTAAGTGGTCAATATTATTTATAACTAAAAATAGCCTATGCACCCCATTGTGCATAGGCTATGCCCCTTTAAGGGCGTATGTTTTCGTCAAGAAAAAGCATTTATACAAGGGTTTGTCATTCAAGCTTTTCTTCTTGTGGAAAACAGGGGTAGTTAGTGTTTTCATTATATAATGAAATCACTTAGACTTTTGTACCATAATTCCAGCAAAATGTCAATATAAACCACATTTTTGTTTTTCAAATCTTTTTCTAAATTTTTGTAAATAAATGAACCAAAGTTCCAAAAAAAGTCTCTTATATATGTGTACACAGAAAGGAGATATAAATGGATGACAATAGCGTAGAACTTG
Source organism: Anaerotignaceae bacterium (assembly GCA_050251415.1). Taxonomy (GTDB): domain Bacteria; phylum Bacillota; class Clostridia; order Lachnospirales; family Anaerotignaceae; genus UBA8514. The sequence goes on from JBFWMT010000036.1 coordinate 14,426, forward strand.
TGATGAACCTACAGAAAGGTGACAAAACTGCTTTTGAAAAGCTTTTCCAATTATATAAGGTTCAAGCAGTAAGAACGGCTTATCTTTTAACAAATAATAAAGCATTAGCTGAAGATATTTGTCAAGAAGCTTTTGTGCAGTGCTATTTAAAAATTGGTGACCTTAAAAATCCTGAACAATTTAAAACCTGGTTCTATAAAACGTTAACTAGAATTACATGGAAAATGTATTCAAAAGAAAAAGGCATTGTTCCTGTAGAGAATATATTTGAACTGGCAGATTGTAATGATACCCATCAGGTAGAACTGGATTTTATTAAAAAGCAAACCGCAGAAAAAATAATGTGGGCCATTAATGGTCTGGAGGAGAAACAAAAAACAACAGCATTGCTTTATTATTATAATGACTTTTCTATTACAGAAATTGCAAATATTATGGGATGCTTTCAAGGTACAGTTAAATCCAGGCTGCATACAGCAAGAAAAAACTTAAAAAAGAGTTTAGTAATTGAAGAAAGGTTTAAGGAGGAGGGCATGAAAGATGCGGTCATTTACAAACTTTGATAAAGAGCTAAAGCAGGCAGTTTCCCAAAAGGCTATGGAAATAAACCCTTCTGAAAATATGTTTGCGGGAATTAATGAGAAAATTTTATGTGAAAATAAGGAGGATTATAATATGAAACTTGGTATAGGTAAAAAAAGCAGAGGTATTTTAATTGCTTGTATGTTATTAGTTTTAACAACAGGCGCGTGTTTTGCCGCAACAAAAATAGTAAATTATACTGGCTGCTTGGATAGTAAATTTGAATCCTTTCCGACCGAACGACAAATGAAAAAAGAAGTTGGTTTTGTTCCTAAATACATTGAAAAGTTTGAAAATGGATATACCTTTAAAGAAGCTTTTGTAGGTGAATATGAAGGCAAAGACACAGAAAATAATACAGTAGTCATGTTAAAATCCGCAGAGTTTACTTACTTAAAAGACGATGCAGAAGTTTATTTATATGCTGAAGAAAAACCAAAAGGCATTGAGTTTGATAATGGCTTAAAAGACAGTGAAGAAATTACTGTTTCAGGAGGTCAGACGGTTTATTATTATGATTACCTAAATAAGTTTAAACCAGGGGATTACGTTATGACAGAACAAGACAAACTTGATGAAGCCAATGGCACCTATGTATTTTCATTTGGTGAAGACCTTGACCTTATAAAACACATACAGATGATTGGCTGGGAAGAAGATTCTATTATCTATTCTTTAGAATGCTATGACGATAAGCTTTCTAAAGATGAACTTTTGAAAATGATTGAAGAAATTATTAAAAAGTAAATAATCAATAAACATATGCATGAAGGCGGCATTGGACAAAACCAATACCGCCTTTGCGTTATGACAAACCTTGGGCGTTGCCCAAACCTACTTGCTTTTTGAAAAAAGCAAGACCAAAAACTTTTATTAAACCCTTCTCTGCAAAACCAATTTACTTTTGTTCAACCAGCTGAACCGAGTATCCGTCAGGGTCTTTCACAAAGAAATACCGAATGTGGGGATTCGGTGTTCTAGGGCCAATTACATTTTTTCCGCTTTCTTTTAATAAGCGAACCAATCCGTCTAAATCGTCAATTTCAAAACCAATGGAAACACCCTTTCCAGGATTTTCAACCTTGCCATTTGGTTCAAAAATCAATTCAACCTTTGTCTCATCAGCCTTGCCAAGCATTACAATTTGGCGCTCTTCACTGCCAAACCTTGCTGCTATTTCAAGGTTAAGCAGTTCTGTATAAAAAGCCACACTTTTTTCCAAATCACTAACTTTAAAGGTAACCCAGTTAAATTTCATGTTTTTCCTCCCAACAATTTTTTCATATGGTTGCTGTATTTCTTTCTATTTTTTGCAAGCAATATTAACGGAACAATGGAAATTATAATTAAACACATGCAAAATTCAAAAGAATCTTGTTCTTCAAATGAGTTAAATACCATACTCAATATAATCCAACTTATGCTTAAAAAAGCATATGGAACTGCAATTGCTTTTTGGAACTGTTTTCTAAATTCGGCTTTTCTGTATTTAACGGGAATCAAAAGCGACCATCCAAAATAATGCAAAACTGCTTGAATTAAAAATGAAATTCCCAGAAAAACAATAGCCATAAGCAACCCGCCCTCAAGGTTAAAACCCTTTAATATATTAACATTTATTGACTTTCTTCGCTTGCAGGTTCTGCCTCTTTTGCCACTACCTTAACCCCAATAACAGGTGCATCTGGTTCAACAAAATTAATTCCCTCTGGCAAAGTAACCTCCAGCGGCATGCTGTATTCCCCCACCTCAACATTTGTTACTGTAAGGCTTGCAGCTATTTGCTCATCTGTAAGGGATTCAATTGCTTCCTTACTTCCACGCACATCAAATGTTATATCCTCTGGTGAAACCTCTGCCAATAATCCCTCTCCAAGTTCAACCTTGAAGGAAATATTATCCGCTTTCAGCGTAACTGTTTTAGTGCTTTCTTTAACTATGGTTGCGGTTATAACTGCCTTGTCGATTGTGCCATCTTTTAATTTTACTCCATCACCAAGGAAATATTTTATGCCAAAGGTCATGGTAGTGTCTTCTTCCTTTCCCTCCACATTAACCGACGGAAGCTCTATTTCATAAATATTTTTAAGAACCTCTTCATCGCCTAAAACGTAAACGTATTCAGGGTCGCAGGTTACACTTTCAACCGAATATCCTTCCTTTGGGGTTCCTGTTGATGCATACACAAGCTTAATCTTTTTGCTCATTTTAACAGGAATATACACATCTACGGTTTTAACACTTAGGCTAACCCCGCTTACCTGCACTCCATTTACATCGTAAGCCACAAGAGTTGCTGTATAGTGGCTGTCCTCTTTAATATTTTCAAGCTTAACCGTAGCTTTTACTGTATCAACAGAATCTACAATGGTTTGTGAACCAGAAACAATAACAGTTTGCGGGGTAAGCTCTGGCGTTGCTAAGGTATAGCTGGAATCTACGTCGCCTTCAATATCAAGCAAAATAGTTTTCTCAACTGCAACTCGATTTTCTATTACAAGGCTTATAGTACCCGGAGATTTTCCTTCTATTTCATAGCTTCCGCTTAAAGAAGAAGGAAGCTTGACCACTACAGACGCAGGTACAGTTTCCCCATACCCTGGGCTTTCTTCTACAGTGCTTAAATCTATATACGCATGTATATCATCTCTGTTTTGATAAAGCCTATCTAAAGCAATTCTTTGTCCTCGCACCCTAACATTAATTTTTTGACCATAAATTTCATCGTAATTTGAAATTGTTTGCCCTCTATCAGTGATAGCTGAATCATTAAGCATTTCCAGCGTTACAGAAAAATTTCGTGTTTCAACGGGGTCCTCTATATTTATAACTATAAACCAAAGGCATATGGCAATGACAAGGCTTAAAAACTTCCAGCCAAAATCCTTCATAAGTACATGTTTAAACTTATTCATCGGCACGCCTTCCCTTCCACAGCACTATTTTTTTCTTCTTTGCAGGTCTGTTTCCCTGTGAAAGCATACTTCTAAGGGTGTCTATACTTATATTTCGATAAAGCACACCGCCCCTTGCAAGGGAAACTGCTCCTGTTTCTTCAGACACAATAATAACAAATGCATCCGACACCTCGCTTGCACCTATGCCAGCTCTGTGCCTTGTTCCTAACTCCATGCTTACGTCATTACTGTCTGTAAGGGGAAGAAAACATGTTGCTGCCGCAATGCGGTTGTTTTTTATTATCACAGCACCATCGTGAAGAGGTGTATTGTGTTCAAATATATTTATTATTAATTGGCTTGTAACCTGTGCATCAATAGGTATTCCTGTTCTTTCAAAATCTCCAAGGGGTACTTCTCTCTCTATAAGCATAAGCGCACCTGTTTTCTCATGGCTCATTTTGCCACAGGCTCTAAGTATTTCTTCCATTGTTTTTTCAGAAAAATTACCCTCTTCATTGCCATTATCAAGCTTAAAAATAGAAGTAATATGCCTGCCCTTTCCAAGCTGTTCCAAAGCCTTTCTAAGTTCTGGCTGAAACACAACTATAACAGCAATAATGCCCACCGATATTGTTTTGGAAAGTATCCACAAAATTGTATTCAGCCCCAAAAGCAAAGCCACAAACGCAAACACAAATATTACAAGAATACCCTTAAACAGTATCCACGCACGGGTTTCCTTAATCCAAAATATAATTTTGTATGCAATATAAGCAACTATTAGTATATCCAAAATATCTGTTATTCCTACAGTAGGAAAGCTTATATCATATAGGCGTAAGGAGTCTAAAAACGGTTTTATATATCTCATAATATTTGTGTTCACCTCCTCTTTGTTTTGGGTTTACTTTATCTCCTGCTTAATAGGTTCACTATTTGGCGCCTTTATTTTAGGCACGGCCTTAACATAATAGTAGTAGTTATCATCTTGAAATTTCACTCGTTGGGCACTACTGTAATCCAACACAAAATCCATACTTTGCACCACATAAACAATGCCACACGATACTATTGTACCCAAAATTGCACCTATAACAGAAACCTGCGCACCCGCCACAAACACCGCAATTAAAAGCCCAAATATAATTATAATACCACTTGCTGCTATAGCAAGTTCTCGTTCGTAATCCGCAAACACATTGCTTATTACCCATCCAACAATCACTGCAAAGCAAAATACGATTGCCACAAACACCCATCCATTTCCAGTGATTGTAGTCTGCAAATATTCGTATATATTAATTGCAGAATCTAATATTCCAAGAGGAGTAAAATCTGCCTTAGGTGCAATTTCCGCCATTCCCTTTAAAAGATAGGTATTGCTCCAAATAAAAACCGCTGCACCCACAGGCACTATTGCCCGAACCCCAATATACAATGCCGCAAAAACAGGCACAACATATGGTATCTTAAAAAAATATGCAGTAAGCATTACAGGTATAACTAAACTTTCTTTAGGAAAAATACGCACGTAAAACACAAAAAGCAAAAAACAAAATATAAATGCCACTAGGGCTGTTTCAACAGACACCATCGATAGATAAAAACATGCTATAAGTGCGGCAAGCACCATAAATATTGATGGCGATATCAAAGTTGTAAGCACGGCACAACAAAGAGTAACGATCAATACTTTAGAAGAAGAGGCACTGCCCATAGAAAGCACCGAAAGCCTGCCAAACACAAATAAACCAGCTATTAACCTAAACACTACATTAAATTGTACCTCTGCTTTTTTATAAACAGCAGCTAGTGACTGCCCAAAATTTATAAGTATTTCCATAATCAGGTCCTCTCATTTTTGCTATCTTCTTTAGTGATGTTTGCATCATTTTTGCCATTCAGCTTAGAGAGCATTTTTTCATATTTTAAGCAACGTTCCTCTGCCAAGCTATACCTTGCTCGGTTTACCACCGTACCTATTATTGTGTACACAACAAGTAAAATAACCACAGCAATTCCAATTTTAATAGCTTCACCCTTACTAAAAGTAACAAATATATCGGTTTCTGCCACAAAAAGCTTATAGCCATAATATAGCATAGCCAACACTGCGCTACCCAAAATAACCCCAATACGTATACCCAAATTTTTCTTGTAAACATAGTCTCGCCTGTAGTGAGAGGTTATTTTTCTATCCTCTTCACCATGGTGTTTATCGTAGATTGCCAAATTTGTCATAATTCGTATCTTTTTAAGGTCTTCCAATACATCACTTCCCATCGGTTATAGAGCCTTACTTTTATTTATTATTGCAATACTAAGTATAATCATTTTGGGCTGGAATGTAAAGCAAGTGTTATAAATTGTAAGGAAAAAACAAATAAAATGCCCCCTTATAAGAAGGCACTTTATTTCATTTTACTATTTTAATTTTGAAGTCCTGCTATATTTTTATGTCAAGAACTCTGTAGCCTTTGTTTTAGCTGTATTTATGGCTTGGCTTACAAGTTCCTGGGTGTCAACACCCCAAATATCTAACCCCTGGGCATCAATAACATCAAATTCCTTAATACCGTACATATTGCACATAGCTTTAAGATAGCGTGCACCGTTTTCCAGCCACTCATCTTGGCTGTTACACACAATGCCGCCACGGGTTGTTATGTACATCATTTTTTTAGCCTTGCAAAGCCCCACGCTTCCTTTTTCGTTATAAGCAAATGTAATGCCGCAAACCGATACATTTTCAATATATGCCTTTAATATAGCAGGAAAGCTATATTCCCAAAATGGTGCCGCAATTACGATTCTATCCGCCGCCGAAAACTGCTTTGCAAGGGAAAAAATAGGGCTTTGGAAGTTTTGTTCTTCTATAAGCTTTTCACGTTGTTCAAAATTTAAGTAGGTCATATAAGGTGGATTTATCTGCATTAAGTCCACCTCGGTTATATGGGCTTCGCCATCAACTGCTTTAATTTGGGTCAAAAACGCATCTGCTATTCTTTTACTTCTTGACTTTTCCTTTCCTCGCACACAGCTGTTTACAACCAAATTTCCATAACACCCTCCCCCTTATAGCTCAATTTTATGATATTTCATTTTGTTCCATAATGTTGAACGGCTTATACCCAACTCTGCCGCCGCCCTTGTTCTTGAAAAGTTATTGCTTTTAAGCGCCTGCAATATTTTCCTCTTCTCCCAACGGTCAGCGTCCTCCCTGCCAAAGCCGTCTGTGTCATCATGATAAAGCTGTGGTGGTACAGAGTTCTTTTTTCCATCGGGCGTCTGGGCAATACTCATTCCATTGCTTATTTCAGCAAAAAGCGCATTGGTGTTAATATGCTTATTTTCGAGCATTACGCTAAGACGCTCCAGCATGTTTTGAAGTTCCCTTATATTGCCTTTCATTTCGTACTTTTCCAGCTCATCAATAATTTCATTCCACAGTGCTTCATTCGCCCTGTAACTTCTTATATTAAAACTTCTAAGATACTCAACGGAAATTTCTTTTATATCTTCTTTTCGTTCACGCAGTGGCGGTATTTTTAATTCCAGCACGTTAAGCCTATAAAATAAGTCCTCACGGAATCTTCCTTTTTTAACCTCACCCTGTAAATCTCTGTTGGTGGCGGAAATTACTCGTACCTCCACAGGTACTACTTTATCACTGCCAATACGACGTATCTCTTTTTCTTGAATCACACGCAAAAGCTGTGCCTGCATACTTAGGGGCATTTCACCTATTTCATCCAAAAATATAGTACCCTTGTGTGCCATTTCAAACACACCCATTTTACCGCCCTTGCTTGCCCCTGTAAACGAGCCTTCCTCATACCCAAAAAACTCTGCTTCCAGTAAATTTTTAGGAATTGCCGCACAGTTCACTGCCACAAAAGGGCCGTCTGCCCTAAGGCTTGCGTTGTGTATACTTTGAGCAAACAACTCTTTGCCTGTACCTGTTTCACCTAAAATAAGCACTGTAGAGTTTGACGTAGCATAGCTTTTTGCAATGTTTTTTACTTCTTTAATTTTATTGCTGCTGCCCTTTATGTCGGCAAAGCTATATTTTGCCGAAAATCCCTTTTTGTTTTTGTAAAAATTTACACGAGCATTTTTCTCATGCTCCTGCAACGCTGATAAATCCTGAAAGGTGGAAACAACGCCCTTGCGCTTACCGTCAATTTCTATTGGAATACGGTGGGTAAGCACTGTGCAATAGGGTAGTTCAAAAACATCACCAACATCGCCGCCCTCTTTTTCCATCGCCTTAATCATTTTGGTGCCTTTAACTACTTTATCTATTCGCTTTCCCTCTAGTTTATCTTTCGGATCCCATTTTAAAAATTTATATACCATGTCATTAGCCGCAATAATAATTCCGTTTTCATTGGTAGCCAAAATTGCATCATTTGTAAAGTTAAACACAACCTTATACTGTTCCATGCGAAGTACGTTTTCCTTATTCTTTTCTATCTCGGCATGTTTAACTTTAAGTATCTCTTTTGCCGCCTTTATGCTTTGCAAAAGTGTTTCTTGGCTATGGCATAATATTTTGTAATGAACACCTGCTTTCTTTGCGGCCTCAAAAGCCTCGGGTGCTACCAAATAAAGTACATCTTCTTTTTTTGCATTTATAAACTGCTCATTTTCACGGCTTTCACAGGGGTCAAAAGGCAAAACCTCCGTTTGAAAATAGTTTTTCAGTACGTCAAAATGAATTTCAGCAGTATTTTCCGCCGCCACATAAACCTTTTTACCCGAAGCATCCTCTCTTGTTACGGCACAAATACAGTCCATAGTGGTAAACCCCAAACGCAGAAAATCCCCCTTGTCTTCACCGTAAAGTGCTATAGCATCGTCATCGGCTAAAATAAATAGCTTAAATCCTTTTTGCGCAAGCTCTCTACAACTAAATTCCTTGCCTACAGCAAAAACTGGGCATCCCTCTTTCATGTTTGCTATTTTTTCTTTAAGTATTTGAGCATACTCTGGAAAACGTGTAATAAAACAAATCTCAGGTAGTTCCTTTGTCATCATTGGACCTCCTCTTGTTCAAATATGTTTAAACATGTTATTTTTTTGTTTCAATTATAGCACAAAGTACATCACGGTATACACAAATTTAAAAATTATTAATTTTTTAACAAAAATTCAATTGAAAATAAAACAGACTGGCTGTATAATATTATTGGATGAATATGTTAAGTAAATTTAACAACAACATATTCAAATAGTCTGCCTCATCCCCCAGTAACATTTTTAGGCAGACGCTTCAACGCAATCCGTAAGAACACTAATTTTATTTAAAAAAAGGAGAGTTGAAAATTATGGACGCAACAAATGTATTATTTCCAGGTTATACGATTGGCTCAGGTTTAGAAACATACGCAAAGCTTGGTGAGCTCTGCTCAAGATACGGCAAAAAAGCTGTTGTTATTGGTGGTGAAAGAGCTTTAGCGGCTATTAAACCAGTACTTACAGAGGCTATTAAGGATACAGATATTGAAATCGTTGCTTACGAATGGTTTGGCGGCGTTGCTTCATATGAAAACGGCGAAAGATTATTAGCTCTTGATACAGTTAAAAGTGCAGACATGATTTTTGCATGTGGTGGCGGTAAAGCTATTGACTGTTGTAAATATGTTGCTATGCAGTCCAAAAAACCTTTCTTTACATTCCCTACAATTGCAGCTACATGTGCTTCTACAACAGCAATTGCAGTTATGTACTACCCTACAGGCGTTCAGAAAGACGTTTTTGTTGGGCCAAGACCTGCAATCCACAACTTTATTAACCTTGAAATTATTGCAAAAGCTCCTGAAGTATATCTTTGGGCAGGTATTGGCGATACATTAGCAAAATACACAGAAGTTCCTTTCTCTGCAAGAGGCATGGAATTATCACACAAAGATAATCTTCCTGTTGTTATGAGTTCTATGACAGGCGACCCTCTTCTTAAATATGGTACAAAGGCTATGGAAGACGCTAAAGCAGGCAAGTCCAGCTTCGAGTTAGAGCAGGCTGTACTGGCTGTTGTTTTAACAAGCGGTCTTATTTCTTACCTTATAGATATTAACCTTAACAGCGGCATGGGCCACGCTATCTTCTACGGAATGACAGTTCTTCCTCAGATTGAGGAAAGACATCTTCACGGCGAAGTTGTTAGCTACGGTGTATTATGTATGCTTATGATGGACAAACAAATGGAAAAACTTGAAGAGATTTACAAGTTCATGAAATCTATTGGTCTGCCTACAAAGCTTGCTGACATGGAAGTTTCAGTTGACGAAATTGAGCCTATGCTTGACAGCGCAGTTACAAAATACGACATCGAGGTTGGCCCTTACAAGATTACTAAGGAAATGATGCGTCAGGCAATTCTTGACCTTGAAGAGTACAACAAAACTCACTAATATTTAATTTTAGATTTTAAGGGTGTAGCTAAAGGCTATGCCCTTATTTTTTTATAAACAAATACACCTAAAGCCTTTTAAGCCATAGGTGCATTCAGGTTGAAATATTACCATGGTTATTAGAGGATTAAACCAGGCAGGAAAATTGGCGCATAAACAATAACAAAAAATACAATAATTAAACCCACAAGAAACGGAACAACCGCTCTTGCTATTTTTTCAATAGGTATCCCTGTTATACTGGAGGCAACAAACAGATTTATTGCAACAGGTGGTGTAATCATACCAATAGCAATGCCAACTGTAAACAAAATGCCAAAATGTACAAGGTTTATATTTAGCGCCCTAACAAGAGGAAGGAACACTGGCGTAAGAATAATTACCGCAGATGAAGTTTCCATAAATACCCCTGCTATAAGCACTATTACCGATATAAGGAACATAATAACAAACTTATTACTGGATATCGCCAGAACTCCGTTTGCAATTTGTTCAGGTATCTTCCAGTTGGCAAGCACCCAGCCAAAAGCTCCGCTGCACGCAATGATAATCATAATGACTGCTGATGTTTTTGCACTGCCAACCATTATCTTATACAAATCCTTTAATGTTAAATCTTTATAGATAAAAAATGAAACAAGAAGTGCATACACAACTGCAACAACTGCCGCTTCCGAAGGAGTGAAGTACCCCGAGAAAATACCGCCAAGAATAATTAACGGCATAAGCAGCCCCCAAATAGACTTACTGAAGGTAGCCCAAACATTTTTAAAAGAAAACTTCATACCACTTGGGTAATTGTTTTTATATGCCTGTGTTATTGCAATGGTAATAAGCATACCACCCATTAAAATGCCTGGTATAAAGCCGTTTCTGAAAAGTTGCGTAACACTTTGGTCTGCAATGACTGCATACAAAACCATGGGTACAGATGGCGGTATAACTACACCTATAGTGCCTGCCGCCGCAATTAATGCCGCCGACGAGGGCGCATTATAGCCTCTCTGCTTAAGTTCAGGTATAAGTGTTGCCCCAACAGCCGCCGTAGTGGCTGCACCAGAGCCTGATATGGCCGCAAAAAACATGCCTGCTATAACCGAAACAATGGATAGACCACCCTTAATACTGCCTAATATAGATTCCGAAAAAGCTACCAGCCTTTTGGATATTACTCCTCTTGCCAGCAAATCCCCTGCAAGGATGAAAAATGGCACTGCAATCAGTGGAAATGAGTCGGTTGCGGCAAACATACGCTGTACCACAATCAGCATTTGCAAGTCTCCCTTTAACAGCACTGCAACTGCCGCTAATGCTATGGCAAAGGCTATAGGCACACCAAGCATAAGGCACAAAACGAAGGTTCCAAACAGCAATAAACTCATCCTTTTTCAACCTCCTTTTCGCCCAAAATATGGGTTATAAGGGCAATAGCGTGTACCATCAATATTCCACAACCCACAGGTATTGCGGCATACATATACTTCATTGGTATATGTAAGGCAGCAGAATTATGCTTGCCCACCATTCCCATATAATTAATACC
>JBFWMT010000037.1:0-25141 GCA_050251415.1 Anaerotignaceae bacterium
TTTAGGCAGAGGTTATTTTGCTGACGGACTCCACGGTGCCCTTAAGCAGGGCCAGCGGGACAGAGTTATGCAGAAATTTAGAAATGGCTCTATCGAAATTCTTGTTGCAACTGACGTTGCCGCACGTGGTATTGATGTAGATGACGTTGATGTTGTATTTAACTACGATATTCCACAGGACGAAGAATACTATGTACACCGTATTGGACGTACAGGCCGTGCTGGAAAAAGCGGTAAAGCTTTTACATTTTGCACAGGCAAGGAAATTTATAAGCTTAGAGATATTATGCGTTATGCTAAAACAAAAATCATTCAGCAAAAACTACCTACCCTCAATGATATTGAAACTACAAAAACAAATCTTTTTGTAGAAAAACTTAAGACAACCATTGAAGAAGGCAACCTTAACAAATATATAGACTTAGTGGAAAATATGCTTAATGATGATGTTGCTGCTATGGATGTAGCTGCTGCCCTGCTTAAATTACAGCTTGGGGAAAAGGTAAGCGATTACAGTGAATCTGAAAATGACCTTAACGCACCTAATAAATATGTAAGCAACAAAAAGAATATTGACCCATCAAAAGAAATGGTTCGTCTTTTTGTAAATGCAGGTAAAAAGAACCAAATTCGTGCAAAAGATATAGTAGGCGCATTTGCAGGTGAAACAGGCGTACCTGGTAAACTTATTGGCTCTATTGAAATTTATGATGACTACACCTATGTTGATGTACCTTTCGAATATGCCAAAGATATTATAGAAGGCATGGAGGGCAACAAAATAAAGGGTAAAAAAATAAATATTGAAAAAGCTAAAAAGGTTAAAGTTAAAAAGAGCGGCGGAAATGATAAAGGCCGAAGAAGTAACCCAGATAGAAATACCGAAGAAAATTAAACTAATGTTAATTACGCAAAAGAGGTCTTCAAAAAACATTTGAAGACCTCTTTTTTTGTAATGGATCCATAAAAAACACCATGGTTTTTTGATTGCATTCATATGTCATCCATATTTTTTGGTATAATTTAATCAATAATTATTCTTGCTTTCATCAATATATTTTTTGCTCCTCGGATTTTCATTCCATATTTTCATCATAGAATTTCTATATTTTATGAAAGTTTTGTAAAGCAGCTTATAATTCTCATGATTTTCTTCATTAGGTACAAACTCATCTACTGAATTAATGGTATCCGCATAATCAATTTGTAATGAATTACAAATTAAGTTATAAATGCCCATAATCCCAAGTTCTTTGCCAGAAAACCGATAGGTTTTACATCCAATACAGTCACAAACTAATTGACATATGAAGTTACTTGCAGATGCTCCTCCTGCAATGTACAAGTTTTCTTCCGATTTGGGAAGATTTTCATAACAGTCGAACATTGATAATGCAAATCCTTCATAAGCAGCTCTTGCTAAATGGGCTTTTGTGTGCGTTGCCCTTATACCAAAATAGCCACCACAGGCATTCCCCATAGCAAAAGGAGCTCTCTCACCATAAATATATGGATGAAAAATTAATCCTTCACTGCCGATTGGCGATAATAAAGCATATTGCTCCATTTCTGAAAAGGAAATTCCACCTAGAATTTCCTGCCGAACCCAATCTAATGTTGGTGCTCCGCTTAATGCAGACAATTGCCGTATGTAGGTTTCAGATTGAGTGTGGCATAGAACACTTCCTGTCATACTTTCATGCTTTCTAGCCTCTGCTTCATCCAATACAACATAGTTGCCCAAAGTTGTACCCAAAATACTTCCCTTCTGCCCAGCTTTTGTTAGCCCACAACCAGTAGCTACTGCAAGAACATCGATTGCTCCTGCAATAACCGCTGTGTTTTTTGGAATAAACAAGTTTTCTTGGGTTTCTATATTGGTATACCCCATTATGCTATGGGACTTTAAGACAGGAGGAAACACCTCTTTTTTATCGCTTAAATCCAAATAGTCAAGTAAGTCAAGTGAGTATTCCTTTGTATAAAGATTTAGCAGTTGAGTTGACGCATCTGTTTCATCTGTGAAAAGCTTTCCTGTTAATTTGAAGTTAATCCAATCCTTGCAATGAAGTACGTGTTTTACTTTTTTATAGTTATTTTCTTCATTATCCTTCAGCCATTTTAAAATACTTAAAGATGCTCCTGGAAAAAGAGGGGTTGTATGTTTTTTAATACAATACTTGTTTATATTTGGGTAATCCAAAGCAGTTCTGGTATCGTTCCACAATATAGCATTACGCACTGGTTGGCATTTTTCATCTAACATCCATGCCCCATCACCTTGTGCACATACCCCTATTGCTATAATTTTTTGCCATAATTCCATATTGCGTTTTGATAATGCTAATATAGTAATTTTCGTTCTTTCCCACAAATCGTTCATATCCATTTCACAAAATCTTGCCTTAGGCATAAGAACTTTTGTATTAACGCTTTCTAAATCTAAAATTCTTCCTTCTTCATCAAGTAAGGCGCCTTTAATTTTACTGGTTCCAGCGTCTATAGCTAAAAATACCTTTTTATTTAACATAGGCAAACGCCTTCTCCAAATCGGCAATAATATCTGCTGGGTCTTCAATTCCAATGGAAAGCCTGATTAGCGTATCTGGTATACCCATTGCTTCTCTTTCCTCTTTTGGTATTTTACCGTGCGTCATTGTAGCAGGAAGTTCAATTAGGGTATCCAAATCGCCCAAGCTTACTGCCATCTTAATCATATCAGTATGATATATTATAGCCTTGCTTGTGCTAATATCGCCTTTTACTGTAAATGAAATCATTCCACCATAGCCCTTGCCATCAAACATTTTTGCAGCCATTTCATGCTGAGGATGGCTTTCCAAACCAGGGTAAAAAACTTGATCTACAACTGGGTTATTTTCCAACCACTTTGCAATTGCCATAGCATTTTCACAGTGTGCTCTCATTCTTAAAGGCAGTGTTTTAAGACCTCTTAACATTAGCCAGCAACTAAATGGACTGGAAACAGGGCCAAATTCCTGATAAATGGAGCTACGGATTTTTTCTATAAAATCTGCACTTGAACAAATTGTTCCAGCAATTAAATCGCCATGTCCGTTGATATACTTGGTTGCAGAGTTTACAACTACATCTGCGCCATGTTCTAAAGGTCTGTATAAGTAAGGGGAACAAAATGTATTATCTACAATAAATACTACATTGTTTTCTTTAGCCCATTTTGAAATTCCTTCAATATCTGCAACTTCCATAGATGGATTGTATACTGTTTCAGCATATACAACCTTGGTTCTATCTTTTTTGCAAGCAGATAATCCTTCGTAGGTCATATCTTCAGTAAAGCTAACTTCAATTTCCATTTCCTCAAATATTTTTGTGAACAGCCCATGAGTTCCACCATAAATGGTTTTAGCACTAATAACATGGTCGGCTGGTTTTAAAACACTTAACAACGAAAGAGAAATAGCTGCCATTCCGCTTGCAGTGACTAGCGCCGCTTCTCCGCCTTCTAAAAGTGCAAGCTTAGTTTGAAGGTCATTTTGGGTAGGATTTCTAGACCTTCCATATGTAAAAATTCCATCCTTATCGCCATTAATATAGCGTTCCATCTTTTCTTCTGTCCACGAGTAGGTACTTGTCATAAACATTGGTGCCACAAGTGCTCCTGTTGAAGGGTCGCCATGCTGACCTCCATGTACTGCTTTTGTTTGAAATCCAGAATTTCCTAAATCCATTTTGCTTCCTCCTTCTGATTAATCATGAATTTTAATAATAACTTTTATATGTTTTGTTGGGTTATTTATAAGTTCTTCAAATCCGTCCTCAACTAGTGTATCTAGTGTTACTTCTCTTGTTATCAGCTCATCAGCATTTATTTTTTTATCTTTCATATAGGAAATAGCAGTAGCAATTTCGTCAATGTTTGCCTGTGAAGTTAGAATAACTCTTTCAGCTTCCTGAAGGGTATTCAGGTCAACAACAGGTGGTTTTTCAAATACGCCCATTACCATTATTTTTCCACCAGGTTTAGTAAGTGTGATGGCTGTATTCAATGTACCTTGCAAACCAACACATTCATAAACGATATCTGCCAAATTACCATTAGTCCATTTTTCAACAAAGGAAAACACATCAACTTCACTGCTGTCTATGTACTCACCGCCATGCTTTTCAATGAGGGCTTTTCTTTCACTGCCAACACCAGAAACCAGAACTCTTCCTGCCCCTGCAAGTTTTGCACCAAAAAAAGCACTTAGACCAATTATACCAGGGCCAATAACCACAACGTCTTTTCCTTGTATATTCCCTAGCAAATTTGTAGCATGAATTCCACATGCCAACGGTTCTGCAACGGCAGCCTCTCGCTGACTTACGCCCTCTGGTATTATGAATAATCGCTCTGCTTCAACATTTACATACTCCGCAAAAGCACCATCCTCACCAACCCCAAGGAAACCAAGACGTTGACATATGTTATAACGGCCAGTTTTACATGGCTCACATTCCTTGCAAGTTAAACTTCCGTTAGCGGTCACTCTATCTCCAACCGTATATCCTTTTACATCTTCTGCAATTTCCACAATTGTTCCCGAAAATTCGTGACCAATAGTCAATGGCGCAATTCTTCCAGTTAACCTATGTGGTTTTTCAACTGGTATAAAATTAGGGCCTACATATTCATGTCTGTCTGTTCCGCAAATTCCAGCATAATCCACTTTAATTTTTACATATCCTTTTTTAATTTTAGGTTCAGGAATATTCTCAATTCGAATATCTTTGTATCCATGCCACACAGCAGCTTTCATACTTTTCGTCGAGCAGACTTTCTCGACTTCCCTCCTCTTTCAACTATTTTGTTGTTATGAGAGGTTTAAGTCTAGAAAGCCTCCCACAAAATCGCCTACATCCCTTAGAATATTTTATCAAACAGCATAGACAACACCTTGCTTGGAGTTGCGTCTTCCCTTTGAAAACTAAAGTCCGAAAATTTTCTTTCAACCAATTCATCCATTTTCTCTATAAATGTTATGGATGCTTTAACAGCCTCATCGGGGTCATCTCGGTATGGATAAATATCCAGCGAATACCACCCCTTGTACTCTAGTTTCTTCAACCAGTAAAACATTTCTAAAAATTGCAGAAAATGAACACTTCCTATTGGCATATCATCATCAGCTATCAAGTAATTATCATTTAAGTGCAAATGAAACAGCCTGTTCTGGGTTATTAAAAGTGAAACCACTTCAGCCAAATTTTCTCCTGCATTAAGTGCATGACCAACATCCAGGGTAACACCAACATTATCACAGCCTGATAAAAGACAAACAGATAGTGCTTTGCTTGCTGAATTCATCATACATTTTAATCTTGGCTCACTTACTTTATATTCAATACCTAGTTTTATATTGGGATTATGTTTTGCACATTCCTTAACACACTCAACCATATTGTTAAAAGCATCAGCATAGTTTACCTGAAACATATAGTCAAACCCATCTTGACCAAACCAAAGGCTAACAACCGCTACCCCTATTGATTGGGCAAAATCCATTGCTTTTTTAACAAGTTCAATGCTTTCATTACGTATATTTTCTATAGGTGAAGAAAATGACCCTGTAGCCCATTTTTTATCACAAACTATTTCAACGCCCATCCCAGAAATAGATAAATCGTATTTATCCAGTAATGTTTTGTATTCTTGGTAATTATCCTCGTTTATATCGCCAGGATAGGTAATTTCTATCCCGTTTGCTCCCTTAATTTTTCCAATATGACTAATCCGTTCTTCAAGTAACATTTTGTCTTTATATCCATCACCAACGTATCTGTCTGTACACATACCATATGTCCATACACCAACACTTATTGAATTCATATAAACACTCCTTATTTTTTATACTCAAATTCCAATTCTTCATTATTGATAAAATGCAATATATCTGTGGCTAACTGACGAGTATGGTTAGTTATTGCGTCATAGGTTGCCCCTGCAAGATGCGGTGTAGTTACTACATTATTTAATTCTTTAAGATATGGATGATTGATTGCTATTGGCTCACTGTCATACACATCAATTCCAGCCCCTGCAATTTTTCCTTGTCTAAGGGCCTCGATTAAGGCATTTTCGTCTACAACAATCCCTCTTGAAGTGTTAATAAAAAAGGCACTTTTCTTCATTTTAGCAAATGCTTCTGCGTTAATAAGCTTTTCAGTTTCAGGAACATCTTTACAGTGAACAGTAACAATGTCGCTTTGGGATAGGACTTCATTAAATTCAAGAAGTGTTACGTAATCTTCTACATTGTCTTTAGATAAATAGGGATCAGAAACAAGAATTTTCATTCCAAAAGCATGGCAAATTGCACCTACTCTTCGCCCAATACCTCCATAACCAATAATTCCTAATTTATGACCTTTTAACTGCATACCCTTATATTCCACATAGGGTGTGTCCTTACCTAAAGACCAAGTTACATCTCTTTTTAGCCCGTCACGTATATCAACATGTTTATTTTCACTTCCTGTATACTTGCCGTTATGTAAATCCGCATGAGCCATAGGTATTTTTCTTGTAATACTAAGCATAAGTGCAACAGTAAATTCCGCTGTGCAGTCGCTGTTGCGGTTTGGTGCGTAGCTCACCTTTATTCCCTTTTCCTTGGCATAATTAATGTCAATATTTACAGGTGTTGCACGTGTACAAATAATCAGCTTTAAATTTGGAGAGCTGTCAATCACCAGCTTTGTTACGGGGTCGTAACTGGTTATTAAAATATCCTTTCCTGCTATAAGCTGTGCCATTTTTTGCTCTGAAAGTATTTCGCTGTTTTGAAACCAGCCTTCATATTCAATATCTATTTTGTCCTCCAAAAAACGAAAAGCTTCGTAGTCTATTTCTGCAGTCAATAAAGCTTTTAATTTACCCATGATTAATACCTCGATTTCTTAAATTTATATTTCATCATGCTCTTCAGTACGTTTTCCATAGTTTTTAAAACGCTCAACCATTGCGACCATTTCCTCTTCAGGAAGAATAACAGGTTCACCAATGGTTTTAGAGCGATAATAAAGCTCACAGCAAAATTCTATTTCTTCAGTTACAGCAAAAGCCTCTGCTAAGCTTGCGCCGCCTGCAAGCAAACCATGATTTGCCAACAATACAGCTTTTCTGTCTTTCATTGCTTCAAAAGCATTTTTAGCTAACGCCACCGTTCCGTAAGTAGCATAATCCGCACAACGAACATCAACCCCAGCAAATGCCACAAGATAATGAACTGCCGGCAAGGGCTGTCTGAGGCATGCGATGGTTGCTGCAAAGGTTGTATGGGTATGAATGATTGCATTAATGTCGGTTCTGTATTTGTAAAATATACGGTGCATGTCGCACTCACTTGATGGTACTGCATCCCCTTCAACAATTTTACCTGTTTCAATATCAATTAGCACAATTTGCTCTGGCGTAATGTCAAAATAGTCTATGCCGCTTGGTGTAATTGCCATAATTCCGCTTTCACGGTCACACATACTAAAATTACCACCTGTACCTTTTGTAAGCCTTGCTTCAATAGCTTTTTTGCCATATTCAATAATTTCCTTTCGCATTGCCATTAGTCTCATTTTACTATCCCCTTTTTTATTTTAATTTTCTTGGGCATAACTGATTTAATGTAATTAATCAGTGGTCCCTAACTTAAACTCAGCAGCAATTCGCTGAGCAATATCCTTATCAATTATAATGGTATTAATGCAACCAGTATTAATTGCCCCAATTACTGCCTCTGTTTTTGCTGCTCCCTTAGCTAAAATTACAACATTCGGAATATTTTTAAGTGTTTCTACATCTATTCCAATAATATTTCCTGTTTCATACCATGTACCATCTTTTTTAAACGGTAACATTGCAACATCTCCAACGCATCCTGCCGAAAGCATATCATTTAGCAAATCTCTGGGAATAAAGCCTTCTCTACCAAGGGTAGATTCGGCATGTAAATTGCCAACACCTAATATTGCTAAATCACACCCTTTCATGTAATTAAAAGTTGTTTTAACACTTTCCTCGTTAATGATAGCCTCTTTAAGTTCAATAGAATGAACAAAAGCTGGGGCATATAAAAGATGGAATTTACTGCCAAGCTTTGATGCTAACATGCGGGTAATTTCGTCAGGCCTTATAAAAGTGCTTTTACTGTTCATACCTCCTGCTAACTGAATAACATTGCTGTTTTTTAACCTACGGTGGTTAATCATATTAACAGTAGCCCCTAAAGTTTCGCCCCAGGATAAACCTATTGTCTGATTGTTCTCAAATAAAAAATTCAGACACCCAGCAGCCTTTGAAAAAAAATCATCAGAGTTTATTACACTTACACCAGTTAGGTTAAAGTGTTTTTCAATGAGATACTCTAACTCTGTAAAATCCTCTGCTAAACCATTAATTTGAATTTCAACAATACCTAAATCTACTAAAGACCCAATAATTTTATTAACCTTTTGTCGGGTCATTAGCAGCCTTTTTGCAATTTCATCCTGTGTCATATTTCTTTTGTAGTACCAATATGCAATTTTAATAAGTGTTTCTTTTGTTACATCAGCAGATTTATTCACAGTCACCGATCCTTTCAAATATTACATTTGTATTTTATAATAACATTTGTAACAACAATGATAGCACGACTGTATTTAAAAGTCAACATAACCAATTTTTCTATATTAATTAAAGTAGAATAAAAAAGCATTCCTCAATAACCCCTAGCACTATTGCTGTTTTAAAAAAAAGCAGTTAAGCTAATTTGCCCTATCATAACAGTAATATAAGTTACTTTTTCGTAATATTATTATAACAATATAAATATTTATTAGAGTAAAAACATTAATATCATACAATAAACAATGTTTTTCATCAGTTTCTTTTAGTAAATAATATTGACAGCATAAAATGAATAGTATATAATGATGCTGAGATATACAAATGTACGTAAGAAATACAAATGTAATTTTTCAATCGGGTTTTATGAATTTTCTCAAGTCATCTATTAAAGTGAAAACAGGGAGGAACATTTATGAAAAAGAGTAAAATTGCAATTACTATGGTGGCACTGATGACATTTAGTTCTCTTGCAGGTTGTGCTTCTACAAGTTCTACAACACCCACATCCGCGGCGCCAGCGGCTTCAAGTGAAGAAAGTAAAGCCGAAACACCTAGCGGAGATACTATTAAAATTGGCTACGTATCTGCCCTGTCAGGAGATACTGCCCTATGGGGTCAGGCAGGTCTTAACGGCATGAACTTAACATTAAAAGAAATTAATGCTAACGGCGGTGTACTGGGAAAACAAATTGAAATTATTGGCTTGGATGGTAAAGGGGACCCTGCCGACTCTGTAAGTGCATATAAAAAACTTGTTGATGAATACGGTGTTTGTGCAGTTGTTGGAACAAACTTTTCAAGCTGTAATATTCCTATTGCCGCTGTTGCAGATGAGTTGAAAGTTCCTATAGTAGCAACAGCTGCTTCAAATGAACTTGTTACTGTAGATGAAAACGGTAAGCTTCATCCATATTCCTTCCGACTTTGCTTTATTGATTCATACCAAGGTACAGTTGCAGGAAAATACTCGTTGGAAAAACTTGGCTTTAAAAAAGCTGCAATTATAACGGATATATCAGATGCCTACTCAACAGGCGTTGGCAAATACATGGAGGAATCCTTTATTGCAGCTGGTGGAGAAATAGTGGCAAGAGAAACAGCTCAATCTAGTGATAACGATTTCCGTGCTCAGCTTACAAAAATCGCAAAAGCACAGCCAGACGTATTATTCGTACCTTGGATTTATCAAAAAGTAGGTTTAATTTCAAAACAGGCAAAAGAAGTTGGTATTAATTGTGCGCTATTTGGTGCGGATGGTTGGGACTCAAACGAACTAGTAGAACTTTCTGGCAATACTTTAGATGGAAGTTACTATGTATCACGTATCGGCTTTAACTCACCTGACGCTGCTGCTTATGGCGAAAAATATGTTGCTGAATATAAAATCGATTTAGAAGCAGAATGTCTTTACGGAAATGACGGTCTTCTTTGGCTTGTAGATGCAATTGAGCGTGCTGGCAGTGCTGAACCTGAAGCAGTAAGAGATGCACTTGAAGCAACAGATACTTTTACAGGACTTCTTGGTACAATGAAAATGGATGCGGCAACGCATAATCCACTGAGAGAAGTAGCTGTATTTGAATGTATTAACGGAGAATTTAAATATGTAGAGACATATAAGTAATACATATCTTTTTAATTGTTTCCTGAAATATACGGGGAGGAGCACTCCTCCCCGTTTTCATTTACAAAAATTTAGATAAAGAGGGTGATATATATGTTTTTGCAGCAGCTTATAACAGGAATATCCGTTGGTGGCATATATGCATTAATTGCCACTGGATATGCTCTTGTATATAGTCTTTTAGATTTTTCTAACTGGGCACATGGAGAAGTTGCTATGCTTGGTGCTTATGTGGCATTTATGTGCGTTACTTCAATAAGTCTTCCCTTTCCTTTAGCAGCAATTTTAGGAATTGTAGGGGCGGGACTAATTAGTTTTTTAAATGAACGTGTTGCCTATAGACGTATACGTAATAATGGTTCACCTAATATGTTTTTAATGATTGCGGCTATGGGATTGTCAACTACATATCAAAATGCAGCAACAATAGTATTTGGTGGAAAATTTAAAATGTACCCTAATATACTGCCAATTTCATCAATACAAATTGGCAGCTTATACATAGGCGTTATTGATTTAATTTCTTTAGCTATTACAGCAATTATTTTATTTATTCTTATATTTTTGATAGAAAAATCAAAGTTTGGACTAAATGTACGGGCTGTGGCATGTAATAGCAAAACTGCCAGTCTTTTAGGCGTAAAGGTAGATAGATGTATTGCACTTGTATTCCTTCTTGCTGGTATGTTAGCAGGCTGTGCTGGAATTCTTCTTGGTTTAAAGTATAATGTATACCCAACTATGGGTAATGTTGGTCTTAAGGCTTTCATTGCATCTGTTTTGGGTGGATTAGGAAGTGTACCAGGTGCTATTATAGGGGCTGTTATACTTGGAATTATCGAAACGCTTGCCTCAGGGTATTTAAGTTCGGGATTAAAAGATTTGATTAGCTTTTCACTTTTAATTGTAATTCTTTTGGTTAAACCAAGTGGTCTGCTTGGCGTGGATGTTAATGATAAGGCGTAGGAAAGGCTGGTGCAACTAATGTCATTCACTTTAAGTTCTTTTCAACAAGGCGTAATTATTCTACTATGTATAAATATTATAGCCGTGCTTGGTATGTCGGTTTTAACTGGTTTTACACGCCTTTTTTCTTTTGGCAATGCAGGTTTCATGGCAATCGGTGCATATACATCAGCAATTATGTCTGTAAAATTATCTATCCCCTTCCCTATTGCTATTATAGGTGGAGCTTTTATGGCAGGGTTTATAGGATATCTTTTAGGTTCTCTTACCATTCGTCTTAAAGGAGATTATTTTTTGATTTCTTGCCTCGGTTTTGGTGAAAGCGTGAGAGTTCTGTTTAATTATACAACTAAACTAACTGGTGGTGCAAACGGCTTTTCCTCTATACCCTATAAAACAACAATGTGGGTTGCAATATTTTGTGCTGTTGTTGCATTTATAATATCTTGGAATTTTATACATTCTAAATATGGTCAGGCATTTACTGCCATTAGAGAAAATGAAATAGCCGCAGAAGCTGTAGGAATTGATGCAATAAAATCCAAAAAAATGTCATTTGTTTTCAGTGCAGTATTTGCTGGTTGGGCAGGCGGACTATATGGACATTATTTAATGTATATATCCCCTACCATGTTTAATCTTGCAAAAAGCTGCGAATTAATAACAACAACTGTAATTGGTGGGCTTGGTTCTTTAACAGGTTCTATTCTTGGCACAGCTCTTGTAACATTGCTGCCTGAACTATTTAGAGGTCTTTCAGAATACAGGATGCTGTTTTACGGAATAGCCGTTGTATTAGTAATTTTGTTAAAACCAGACGGACTATATGGATATAAGGAATTTTCATTAAAAAGAACAATTTTTTACTTTAAAAGAAAGAGCAAAGAAGGTGATGCAAATGACTCCAGTTCTTGAGATGAAAAATGTGGAAAAGAGATTTGGTGGTGTAAAAGCCATTGATAACTTCAGTGTGCAAATTTTGCCTAACACAATACATGGTCTTATTGGGCCTAACGGTGCTGGTAAAACAACAATTTTTAACAATATAACAGGTATATATAAACCCGATAATGGCGATATCTTTTTTAACGGAGAAAAAATAACAAATACAACACCCCATTTAGTGGCACAAGCAGGAATTGCAAGAACATTTCAAAATATAAGATTATTTTCAAATTTAAGTGTTCTTGATAATGTAATTATTGCCACCAATGTTAAGGCAAACTATTCAATTTTTGATGCCCTAGTTAGAAGTAAAAATTTTAAAACTAGAAAACAAGATTTAGAAAATAAGGCTATGGCACTTCTTGAGATTGTTGGATTGCAGGATAAAGCAAACGAACGAGCAAACAGTTTGCCTTATGGACATCAACGCAAACTTGAAATTGCTCGTGCAATGGCGCTAGAGCCAAAATTATTACTCTTAGATGAACCTGCTGCCGGAATGAATTCTGATGAAAGTTTAGAGCTTGTAGGCTTTATTAGAGAAATTAAAGAGCGCTTTTCCCTTGCTGTTTTAATGATTGAACATCATATGGATGTTGTAACGAACCTTTGTGATAGTGTAACTGTTTTAAACTTTGGAAAAACACTAACACAAGGTACGCCCGAAGAAGTAAAAAGACACCCTTCCGTAATAGAAGCATATCTTGGAGGTGATGTAGATGCTTAAAGTACAAAATCTTACTGCTGGATATGGTGGTATTCAAGCTTTAAAAGGAATAAATTTAGAATTGCACGAAGGTGAAATTGTTGCAGTATTGGGTGCTAATGGTGCGGGTAAATCTACATTATTAAAATGTATTTCTTCTGTAATGAAACCTACAGGTGGAAGTATTAAGTTTTTGGATAATCCAGTTTCTTCAAAACCTTACAATGTTGTTGAAAGTGGTCTTGTACATATCCCTGAAGGACGCCAAATTTTTGCAAAATTAACAGTTATGGAAAATCTTAAAATTGGTTGCGGCCTCAGAAAAGACAATGATGGTATTAAAAAAGATTTAGAGCGAGTATTTACCCTTTTTCCTCGCTTGCTGGAAAGAGAAAAACAATATGGAGGACTTTTAAGCGGAGGCGAACAGCAAATGCTTGCTGTGGGACGGGGTATAATGGCAAAACCTAAGTTAATGATGCTGGATGAACCTTCCTTGGGTCTTGCACCTATTATTGTAAACCAAATTTTTGAGATAATAAAAGAAATAAATAGCCAAGGAACATCCATATTGCTAGTTGAACAAAATGCCAATAAAGCTCTTTCAATTTGCAGCCGCGCTTATATTCTTTCTGTAGGTAAAGTTGTAAAAACTGGTTCTAAAGATGAACTGTTGTATGACGAATCATTAACTGCTGCATACTTAGGTTAACAAAAGAATTGAAAAATTTACCCTTCCATACTAAAAAGCTTTCTAAGATTTTTGTTTAATCAAAGAAAGCTTTTTGTGTAAGATGTTATTTTCACTATATTCTTTGCCTTACAACCTCATACATAAGCACCCCTGCTGCAATTGATGCATTTAGGCTTTCTGCCTTTCCTGGCATAGGTATTTTAACATACACATCTGCCAATTTTGCCACTTTGTCGCTTAATCCTCTTGCCTCGTTACCTAATATAAAGGAACACCCATTGGCAAGATTAAAGCTGTATGGATATTGTTGTCCCTTTAAATGCGCCGCATATATAGCAATGCCCTTTTTCTTTAATTGCCCTGCACATTCCTCCAAATCAACATCACTTATAACAGGCAAATGAAAAACTGAACCCATTGTGCTTCGCAGTACCTTCGGATTGTATACATCAACACTCCCCTTAGATAAAAACACACCATTGCAACCACATGCATCGGCTGTTCTCACAATAGTACCCAAATTACCTGGGTCATTAAGTTCTTCCGCCATGATAAAAAATCCATTTTCCCCAACATTGTCAATTACCTGTTCAAAGGAAGTTTTCTTCTGCTTTATAACTGCAAGTATTCCCTGTGGATTAGTTGTGTCACTTATTTCTTTAAACAATTTATCGGCCACTACATGTACTTCGGCTCTTTTTTCAAACATTTCTAAATCAAATTCCGCCCCAAAACTTTGAGAAACAGCGTACAGCATTATCTCATAGTCATCAGGAATTTCCTCTACAAATCTTAAACCCTCAGCAACAAAAAGACCTAACTTGTCCCTGTCCTTTTTAGCTTTAAGCGAATTAATTAATTTTATTGTTTTGTTTTGACTGCTGTCTATCATTTTTATCACCCACATAATTATATCATAAATTAATAATATCCTCAAAATATTTTGTAGCTATGCTTTAAACTTCATGTCAAATTTCTTTGCCTAAACCACAACTTTATGCTAAAATATCAAAATGAGGTGAAGATAAAATGTCAGGTTCAATATTTGGTAAAGTATTTCAGGTATCCACCTGGGGAGAAAGCCATGGCAACGCCTTAGGCGTTGTAATTGACGGCTGCCCTGCAGGCATACCTTTATGTGAAGAAGATGTACAGCATGACATGGATTTAAGAAAACCAGGTTCAAATAAATATGGAACAAAGCGTTCTGAAAGTGATGAAATACACATACTCTCTGGGGTGTTTAACGGAAAAACCACAGGCACTCCTATATCAATGGCAGTTTATAATCAAGACCAGAAATCTAAAGATTATAGCCAAATTTCATCTGTTTTTCGCCCTGGTCATGCAGATTATACATTTGAAGAAAAATATGGTTTCCGTGATTACAGAGGCGGTGGGCGTTCATCTGGACGTGAAACCTTAAGCCGTGTGGCCGCTGGATCGGTTGCCAAAGCTGTTCTTAAACAACTGGGCATATCCATACTTACCTATACACACTCAATCGGCACAATTTCTATAAATCACAACAATTTTAGTAAAGCCGAAATTTTAAATAACGCCCTTTTTATGCCTGATAAACAGGCGGCGCAAAAAGCTTCTGCATACCTTGATGAGTGCATTAAAAATGGTGACTCTGCAGGTGGCGTTGTGGAATGCGTTGTAAGAGGTTTGCCAGTGGGTGTTGGAGAGCCTGTTTTTGATAAACTTGATGCAAACCTTGCAAAGGCAATGTTTTCCCTTGGGGCAGTAAAGGGCTTTGAGATTGGTCTTGGCTTTGATGCCGCTAAAATTAACGGTTCTGAAAACAATGACGCTTTTTTTGCTGACCAAAATGGAAAAGTTACAAAAGCCACAAATAATTCAGGCGGAGTGCTAGGTGGCATGAGTGACGGTTCTCCTTTAGTTTTTAGAACAGCCTTCAAGCCAACCCCATCAATAAGTCATCCTCAAAAAACTGTTACAAGCACAGGGGAAAATACTGAAATTTCTATTAAAGGCCGCCATGACCCTATAATTGTACCTCGTGCAGTAATTGTAGTTGAATCAATGGCAGCAATAACAGTAGTTGATTTGCTTTTTCAAAATATGTACTCAAATATAAATAATATTAAAAAAATATATTCATAATTTTGTTTTAGACGGCATATCTTTTTGTACAAGGAGGTATTGCCATGAAAGCTAAAAACTCGCACGCAAGGCAGATAATACTTTTCATTATCTGTCTTTTTTTTGCACTAGGGGTGGTGTTTGGCACATTTTGCGCCATTAAATATAACATAAACACCCCTACTGCCACTGCGCCCAAAACTATGCCACAAGCTCTTTTTGTATTTGGTAAATTTGTGTTTGCTGTATGGCTTATAGGCTTTTTCCCTTTTGGAATATTTTTTGTGCCACCTGTAGCCGCCTTTTGTGGATATAGCTACGGAATGTCCTCTACCGCATTTTTGCTTTCTAAAAATTCAGCAATGTTTGCACGCTTTTCTGCAACATATTTACTTTATACCATCGCCCTTATGTTAAGTGCTTGTGCTTCTATGCATCTATGCTTTAACACCTACAAAAACAGTAAAAATACAAAAGCAACTCTTCCAAGAGAAAAACAACGTATACTTATTGAATACATAGTAATACTGCTAATTTCAGTTCTTCCACTAAGCTTAGGTGTTGGTTTAGAGTTTTTTGCCTAACTACACTTAATTATTGCAAAATAATTAAAAATTCTTTAATTTTTTGTAAATTTCGAGTAAAAATGTATCGACAATAATGTAAAAACACTTTATAATTATTTCTATAATGCTACAAAGGAGAAAATACTGTGGAAAATATAATAAGGTTTTCTGAATACATGAAAAACGTAAAAAAATCCTCGGATAACACTATCGTGTCCTATCACAGGGATTTAAAAATTTTTTACTCTTACATAAAAGGACTTGGCATAAGCAACATATCAAAGGTTAATAAAACTAACATCATGTCATACATATATAATTTACAAAAAACCAACCGTGCCAGTTCAACAATTTCAAGAAATCTTGCTTCGTTAAGAGCTTATTTTTCTTATCTGTCTTTGGAAGGTGTTATTACAGAAAATCCAACAGAAGGTCTTGAATCTCCTAAGGTAGAGAAAAAATTGCCTGAGATAATGCCACTTAACAATGTGGAATTGCTTCTTGAACAGCCCGACCGTGACGACAAAAAAGGTGTTCGTGACAAAGCAATGCTTGAAGTTTTGTATGCCACTGGCATGCGTGTTACAGAGCTTATAAACATACAGTTAGATGACGTTAACCTAACCCTCGAGTTTATAACGTGCACCCATAATGAAAAAACCAGAGTTATTCCCTTAGGTTCAAAGGCTATAAATGCTCTTAGGGTTTACATAAATGACGTACGCAGTAAGCTTGTTAAAAATTTGGACGAAAGCTGTTTGTTTGTTAACTGCAACGGCTCACCAATGACACGTCAAGGATTTTGGAAAATAATTAAATTTTATGCGAAAAAAGCAAATATTGCTGAGGATATAACTCCGCATACCATACGGCATTCATTTGCAGCACATCTTGTTGAAAACGGATGCGACCTACAAAGCTTACAGGAAATGCTTGGTCATTCCGACATTTCTACAACTCAGATTTACACAAAGCTTAATAAAGGTCGTTTAAAAGAAGTATATGCAAAAGCACATCCACGAGCATAACAAAAAAAGGACAGATTTTAAAAATCTTGTCCTTTTATTTTTTTGTAATTTTATATAACTGCGATTTGTTTTCGTAAGTTAACCGCAATAACCGCTGATACTGCTATCTTAAATATATCAAATGGTATAAACGGGAGCACTGCTGCCCCTAAAGCCGCGCCAATACCCATATTTGCAACTTGCATAAGCTGAATTACCCCACATATGTAAAGGACACATAACCCAAAAACTAGGGCAACAATTACCTTTACAATTGCTTTACCGCTTTTTTCTGCAGCAAACACTTTATCGCATATTGTTCCTGAAATATATGCTTGAGGTATAAATCCCCAGATGAATCCGCCAGTTGCTCCTGCAACAACACCAAGCCCACCTTTCATTCCTGAAAAAACAGGAAGCCCGAAGCATCCCAAAAGCACATAAATAAGTACTGCAATTGCCCCTCGTTTTCCGCCAAGCACCGCCGCCGTAACCGCTACAGCCAAAACTTGCATAGTTAATGGTATCGGTGTAAAAAACAATGGAATTGTAATAAATGCACTTACACATAATATTGCCGCAAATAATCCACAAAGTACGTAATCTCTCGTTTTCATTTTCAATCTCCTTTTTCTTTTGTTATTGTATTATAAAATATCAAAACCAAATTGTCAACTTATATTTTAAAATTGGTTTACAATTAAATTTCTTTCCTTGTTGTTAACTATTCATTTTTATTGTATAATAGTATAATCACAAATTTTAATATACACTGGAGATAACTATGAAACGAATAATCGTACTAATTTTAATATTTACTTGCCTTACAGGATGCAACTCCCAATCAATATCTTCAACCAAAGCAAAAGAAACAAAACAAGCTGAATTTTTTCTCAATACAGTTTCTTATATAACCATATATAACATGGAAGAAAAATCTGCGACAGAAATTATAAATAATTGCTTTACATACTGCCGTAAATATGAGCAAATGCTAAGTAAGACAATTGGAAGCAGTGAAATATCTGCAATTAACAATGCCAAAGGAAATTGGGTTACTGTAAGCCAGGATACGATTAACCTTGTATCTCTTGCAAATAAGTACAGTACATTATCTGACGGTAAATTTGATTGCACAGTTGCACCCGTTACTGCCCTTTGGGATTTTAACAGTGAAGAACACGTTGTGCCAAATCCAATCGACATCGCCGAGGCTATAACCCATGTTGACTATAACGAAATAGAAATTGACGGAAACAAGATACGCCTTACTGACGAAAACGCTGCCATAGATTTAGGTGGTATTGCCAAAGGGTATATAGGGGACAAAGCAAAGGAATATTTGTTGAAAAACGGCGTAGAAAAAGCTATTGTTAACCTTGGTGGAAATATTCTTACAATTTCCCCTGATGAGGATACACCGTTTAAAATAGGTGTACAACGTCCCTTTGATGAGCAAGGTACCAGTTATGGTATTTTAGAGGTACAAAATATGTCTGTTGTTACTTCGGGAACTTACGAACGCAGCTTTGAAAAAGACGGAATTCTTTATCATCACATTTTAGATACAAAAACAGGTATGCCTGTAGATAACGAACTTTATTCTGTTACAATAATTACACAAGAATCTGCCGTTGCTGATGCTCTAAGCACTACATGCTTTGTTTTGGGCATTGATGACGGAATGAAACTTATTGAAGCCACCCCAGATGCTGAAGCCATTTTTATAACCAACGATTACAAAGCTCATTATTCATCTGGTATTAACAAAACAATTAGCTTTGAAATAAGTGATGCCCAAAAAGGAGAATAACTATGAATGCAACCGACCACCGCACCACCTCCAGAGTGCTGGATATATTAGAACTTCTTGCCTCCTCTGAAACTGGCTATACACTTACGGAAATAGCCAAAATAATAGGTGCGCCCAAAAGCAGTATTTTTCCTATGATTCATACCCTTGAGGACAGGCATTATATATCTATAAATTCAAACACGCTTAAATACCGCATTGGAGTAAGCACCTTTGCTGTAGGCTCTACCTATGTTAACAGCCAAAACTTTTTAAGCCATATTTCCAGTGAAATTACAAAGCTTGTTGAGGTTTGCAACGAAACCTGCAGCCTTGGCATTTTAGATGGCAGTAATGTGCTTTATGTGGCAAAAAAAGACTCCCCACAAAGCCTGCGTCTTGTTACCTATGTTGGAAAACAGGTGTCTGCAAACTGCACTGCCCTTGGCAAAGCACTTTTATGCAAGACATCGTTTGACGATGTAAGCAGACTTTTCTCAAAAGGAATGCCTGCCTGTACAAAATATACGATTACAGACTTGGGCGTATTTTATACCCAACTTAAACAGATTGAAGTAGATGGTTTTGCTTACGAAAACGAAGAATTTTCTGAGCAGATACAGTGCATTGCCGTACCTATAATGAAAAACGGTGTACCAGTTATTGCAGTAAGTGTTTCAATACCATCTTTCCGTAACGACAGCAAAAAAATTGAAATCATTAAGCGTGAACTTGTTAATATTAAGCTGAAAGCTGAACTTTTACTAAGAAATAGCGATATCGATTTAAGACCTTAAACACATAAAGAGCCGTCAGTTTTTAATCTGACAGCTCTTCTTTTATTTCACCGTTTCTGGCGCAAACATAAGGGTAACCGCCCTCTCCGCTTCCGTCTGAAACCAGTATATATTCATTTGTTAACTTGTCCAAAAAAGCTACGGCTTTTTTTAAACCGATTCTGCTATTAAGAAGAATAAGCTTTTCAAACTCTTTCTTAACCTTTTGGGCTACAAGCCTGTTGCCTCTAAAAACAGCACCAAACCTTCCTGCAAATGCGACCTCAAATAATCCGTTGCCAAGTTCGTCAACTTCATCCTGGGCAGATTCTGTTTTGCCAAATGGATCACCTATTATTCCGCCGCTTCTTTCAGCTACGCCAGATACACCTATGCTTGCACCAACTGCTGCAACACATTTTGGTGCTATACTTACAACCAACTGCATAAGTGAATAATCCAGAAAATATTCATCCACTGTTTGGGGAAAAACAGCATTTTCTATGCCACTTCTATAAAGGTTAACACACTGCTTTTTATTACCATCACTGCACATTCCGCACAGCAAAATGGTTACATTGTTTTTTGTTACTGCCTTAACTGTAAATGTTTCCATATCACTTAATGTGCTTTTTCACAAATATCTCTATTCGTTCCAAAGCCATTTTAATGTCTTCTATAGAATATGCATAGGAACAACGAATAAAACCTTCTCCGCATTCGCCAAAGGCTGTACCTGGTACAACGGCAACTTTTTGGTCGTAAAGCAGTTCTTTACAAAAATCCTTACTTGACATACCTGTTTTTTGAATACTTGGAAATACATAGAATGCCCCTCTAGGCTCAAAGCAATCCAGTCCCATTTCTCTGAAACGGCACACCATAAGCTTTCGTCTTTCGTCATAAGCATCACGCATAGCGGCAACTTCATCGTCCCTAATCTTGCTTACAAGTGCCTCAATGCCTGCAAACTGACTTGGTGTAGGTGCACACATAGCAATATATTGATGAATTTTGTTCATATTGAAAATAAGTTCTTCCGGCCCTGCGGCATAACCTAAACGCCACCCTGTCATTGCAAATGACTTAGAAAAACCGTTTAGTACAATAGTTCTTTCATACATTCCTGGTAAAGACGCAATAGAGGCATGACGTGCACCATATGTTAATTCTGAATATATTTCATCGCTAATTACAAGCAAATCATGTTCAATAATAATTTTTGAAATCGCCGCCAAATCATCCATTTCCATAATTCCACCTGTTGGGTTGTTAGGATATGGCAGTATAATTGCCTTGGTTCTTTTGGTAATACTGGCTTCAAGTGCCTGTGGTGTAAGCCTAAACTCATCTTCTGCCTTTGTTACAATTGCCACTGCAACACCACCGCACATTGTTACGCACGGCTTATAACTAACATAAGATGGCTCTACAACAAGTATTTCATCTCCTGGATTGATTATTGCACGCAGGGCAATATCAATGCCCTCACTTGCGCCGACAGTAACCAAAATTTGATGTTCTGGCGAATACCAAGTATCAATTTTTTCTTGAAGATAATCCGCAATAGCAACCCTTAGCTCCATCATACCCGTGTTGGATGAATATGATGTAATGCCCTTTTCTATGGAGGAAATAGCAGCTTCACGCACATGCCAAGGTGTTTCAAAGTCTGGTTCGCCTACACCAAGGGAAATTGCATCTTCCATCATGTTTGCCACATCAAAAAACTCTCTTATACCCGAGCTGGGCATTTTTTTTATGTTATTTGCAATATATTTAGACATAATAAATTCTCTCCAATAATAGTAAACCTCATTGCCTACCCATAATTTATACACATTAAGTATGTTTTATTATAATATCATATTTACATAGGGTTTATCTACCTAAAATTGAAAAGTTCTAAAAAAAGACCATATATATAAATTTTACTCTTTACTTAAATTTCAATAATCTTAATTTTTCTATATCAGTTTTTGCTTTTTTATTACAACGCATATTCTAAATTTCTCTCATTAAATTAAATGTGTTCATTAAATTAAGCATTCCATATCCCCACTGATTGTTTGGATATATCATACTTTCACTTCTTATGCATCCTCTTATTAAATAGGCCCTAATTTGAAATGAACTTAATGAAACATCATTCCCTTGCACTACACCCCATTGCATCATAAGCACACATGCCCCTGCAATTATTGCTGTTGCAGCACTTGTTCCATCCATTGTACCATAACCGCTTGGATAATATCCACCCACCCCTACTCCTGGTGCAACCAAATCTGGTCTTATTGCTCTGGTTCGAGTTGGCCCCCAAGAGCTTCTAGTATACAGACTATTATTATTAATATTATATGCTCCGCACACAATAGACCCTATCATAGTTGATGGAACCACAACTGTACCATATGGTGACGGCTCCAAAAATTCCACAGATGGGGATACAAACCCAGTGAGCGGTAACCACGCATGAAAAGTTCCATCTAATATAATATCGCCGTGAACGGTTATTGTCCAAATACCTGGTGTAGCATTCAGCAGCCTTATGGCGGTAAGCTGGTCGCCACTGCCCTCAACCGGAAAGTAGTATGTAACTACAACCTTTGAGTTTTCAAGTACCAGCCTTACCTGAGTACCTGGTCCGGTTCTTGCCGGAATGCGGCTTATAAGCTCTCCAGTAGGTGAACGCAACGACACTGATATACGGTCTGAAACATTATTCCATATGTATACACCAGTGCTTACTCCAGCACTACCCACTCTTAAATCTATATTGCTTGTATCCGTACGAGACAATAACCTGCCCTGAACATGGTGCTTTGCCTGACTTTCATTACCTACAGCTGTGCAAAGACATACTCCTCTAAGGTTAGCAACTCCGCTAAGGTATTCTTCAAATAAGCTGTACCCGTCGTGACTTCCAAGGTTTGAACCAATGCCAAGGCAAATAACCACAGGTCTTCCTAACTCCAGTGCTTTTTTCAAAATATATTCTACACCCACCATAACTGCCGTAGAGCCAAAGGCATTTTCCTGCTCGGGGGGCACAGCAAACATTTCTAAATAATAAGGGCGTGCTTTTTTTAACTTAACAACAATCAGCTCAGCGTCTGGTGCCGCACTCAAAAATTCATCTGTTTCCCTGCCTACTGCCACTGAAGCCAAAAATGTTCCATGCCCGGATTCATCCCTTTGTGGAACTATATCATATGGATTATCTGACTTTAAAGCCTCATTTATCTGTTCATTTGTATATTCGGTTCCCAAAAAATACTCTGCAGGAGGATTCCCAGTACCCGTTTGGTCATAAATATATTGAATTTTACTTGTTCCATCCTCATATATAAATACATCCTGAGTGTAGTCTATGCCTGTATCAACAATGCCAAAAAGTACTCCCTGCCCTTTTAAATCTAAATATGGCTGTTGCTGCACCTGTACAATACCACTAGCCTCAAGGCTAGGGCTGTCAAGTGTTCCCAAAACTATGGAAAGTGCACTTATAAAGCTTGTGCCAAGGATTTCTGCAATGTATGGAAAATCCGCTCTATCCGCATACCCAACCAAATATCTTCCGGCTAAGGTTATGGTTGTAACAATTTCAGGATTTTCTGCTAAAAAATTTTCAAGATATTCACTTCGCCTTAAAACAAAATCCACTGCATTGGGCGAATTTATGAATTCCTCAACTGTCATATTTTCAACCATGAATATTCCTCCCCCCTCTGTATACTAAATTGATACAAATTCTAGCACAAAAACTAAAGGTGATAATAACCCAACTAAATTTCTCTCATTAAATTAAAGGTATTCATTAAGTCAAGCGTTCCATATCCCCACTGATTGTTGGGATATATCATATTTTCACTTCTAGTACATCCTCTTATTAAGTATGCTCTTATTTGATATGTACTTAATGAAACGTCATTTCCTTGCACTATACCCCATTGCATCATAAGCACACATGCCCCTGCAACTATAGCTGTTGCCGCACTTGTTCCATCCATTGTGCCGTAACCGCTTGGATAATACCCACCCACGTCTACTCCCGGTGCAACCAAATCTGGTCTTATTGCCCCTATTCGGGTTGGCCCCCATGAGCTTTCAGCATACAAACTATTGTTGGCACTGTTGTACGCCCCACAAGCAATGCCACCCAACATTGTTGACGGAAGAACAGCGGTATAATAGGGTGATGGTTCCAAGAACTCCACTGTAGGCGGTACAAAACCAGTAAGAGGCAGCCAAGCATGATAAGTTCCGTCTAATACAATATCTCCATGAACAGTTATTGTCCATATGCCGGGAGTTGTGTTTATAAGTCGTATGGCGGTAAGCTGATCCCCACTACCCTCAAGCGGAAAGTAGTAAGTAACGACAACTGTAGTGTTTTCAAGTATTAGCCTTACCTGAGTACTCGGGCCATTTCTTGCAGGAATACGACTTACAAGTTCTCCAGTAGGAGAACGCACAGATATGGAAACTCGGTCGGAGATAGAACTCCATATTGTTATATTAAAATTCACACCCGGTGTACCCACTCTTATATCTATATTTTTTGCATCCCCTCGCGACAATAACCTACCTTGGGTGTGATGCTTTGCTTGGCTTTCATTGCCCACTGCTGTGCAAAGGCATACCCCTCTAAGATTAGAAACTCTACTAAGATATTCTTCAAATAAGCTGTAGCCGTTATGAGCGCCAAGTGTTGAGCCTAACCCAAAACAAATAACCACAGGTCTTCCCAGCTCTTCTGCTTTTTCCAAAATATATTCTACGCCCGCCATAACTGCCGTAGACCCAAAAACGTTTTCCTCCCCAGGTGGTACAAAAAACATATCTAAATAATATTGACGTGCTTTTCTTAATTTAACTACAATAAGCTCAGCATTTGGTGCCGCACTGATAAACCCATCTACTTCCCTTCCTACTGCCACCGATGCCAAAAACGTTCCGTGACCAGACTCATCCCTTTGACCGACTATATCATAAGGATTATCTGCTTTTAGCGCCTCATTTATCTGCTCATTTGTATATTCAGTTCCCAAATAATACCCTTCTGGAGGATTTTCAGTGCCTGTTTGATCATAAATATATTTAATTTTACTTGTTCCGTCCTCATATATAAATACATCCTGTGTGTAGTCTATGCCAGTATCAACAATACCAAAAAGTACTCCTTGTCCGTTTATGTCTAAATGGACCTATGTCAATACTTTGGACACAGAAAGTTGAATTTTTTCTCTCCTCATAGAACAAATACGGAAAGATAGATTATTATGCTACATGAGCCTCATCTTCAACCTGCTGTGGAGTTTTATAAT
>JBFWMT010000038.1:0-23963 GCA_050251415.1 Anaerotignaceae bacterium
CAAGCCGTTTTAAATACATGATAACACCTCAAAATACTATGTTTTAATTGAAAATTTGCTGTCTAATTCTTTCAAGTAGCTTTATAAAATAGTCTGGCAATGGTGCTTCAAACTCCATATACTCTCCTGTTTCTGGATGAATAAATCCCAAAATTCGTGCGTGCAGAACCTGTCCATTCAGCTTAAAGGGCTGTTTAAATGTTCCATAAACCTCGTCGCCCAAAAGAGGATGACCAATGCTGGATAAATGAACCCTAATCTGATGGGTTCTGCCGGTTTCAAGCTGTGCCTCAATAAAACAATATTGCCCAATACGTTCCATTACCCTAACGTGAGTTACCGCATGACGCCCTGCCATATGAATTGCCATTTTCTTTCTGTCTTTCGGATTACGTGCAATAGGCTTGTCCACAGTGATGCCGTCCTCTTTAATATTGCTAAGCACAATTGCATTATATTTTCTTGTGATTGTATGCTGGGCAAGCTGTAAAGCAAGGCTTCTGTGTGCCATATCACTTTTTGCCACCATAAGCACCCCTGATGTATCCTTGTCTATACGATGTACAATCCCAGGACGCATGCAACCATTTATACCCGATAAATCCTTGGCACAATGAAACATAAGAGCATTAACCAGAGTACCAGTATAATGTCCTGGTGCTGGATGCACAACCATACCTTGTGGCTTGTTAACCACAATAACGTGCTTGTCTTCATAAAGTATTTCAAGGGGAATATCCTCCGCCAAAATCTCCAATGGTTCTGGGTCTGGTATGGATATATCCAACACATCATCTTTTCTAAGCTTATAGTTGCTTTTAACTGGCTTTGAATTAACCAAAATATTTTCATTATCAATCAGCTTTTGTACCTGACTGCGTGAAAGTTCATCCTTAACTAATGCAATATAACTATCTATTCTTTTGCCTATATCTTCTTTTTCTACTGCAATTGTAAACATTTCCATTATTTTTTACCTTCACCCTTCAAATTTGGCTCATCTTTAATTACCAAAAGCAACAACACCGCCAAAAGTATAGTTCCGGCTACAACATAAATATCCGCCACATTAAATACAGGATAATTTATAAACGTAAATTCAAAATAGTCCACCACATATCCTCGTAGAAGCCTGTCTATAGCATTGCCCCATGCTCCAGCCAAAATAAGAACAAGGGAAAACCTTAGAAAATTGTGTGCATAGTCCTTCTCTTTCATTTTACGAAGATATATAATAACGCCAATTGTTACAGCTATGGTAAGTATAACAAAAAACCATCTCTGCCCCTCTAAAATACCAAAAGCGGCACCCCTGTTTTCAACAAAGGTAAAGTCAAACCACCCATCAATAACCTTTATATTGCCCACTGGTTTAAGTTGTGTAAGTGCAATGTATTTTGAATATTGGTCAATAGCAGTTAAAATAACCACGCTTAGCAGAATAATTATCATCTTAATCCCCTACATTTCCGTTTTTAATAACATAATTAATTGCCACCATAATTTCTTCTTCAGCAACTTGGTCAGTGCGTAATGTTTCACCCATTTTTTTAATAAGAACAAAGCTTATTTTATTGTTTTTAACCTTCTTGTCAAAAAACATTTGTCTATGCACTGCCTCTGCTGATATTCCTTGGGCATAAACAGGCAAATCAAAATATCTAAGCAAGTCTATAAATTCATCCAAAAATTCCTGAGCTATAAACTTACGTTGAACGCAAATTTTAAGTACTGCAACCATACCAATTGCAACGCATTCCCCGTGAAGAAGTGTAAACTCTTTCACAGTTTCTATGGCATGTCCTATTGTGTGTCCAAAATTAAGTATTTCTCGTAGTCCGCCCTCTTTTTCATCCTTGCTTACCACATCAGCCTTAATTTTGCAGCATTCACCAATAACCGTTGCCATTGTTGCTTCGTCCAGTGCCTTTATCTGGGCTTTATTGTTTTTAATAAACTCGTAGAATTTAGGTGATGCAATAGGTCCGTATTTAATTACCTCAGCCATGCCCGCATTAAACTCCCTTGCGGGCAAAGTTTTAAGGGTATTTATATTTATATATACAAAATCGGGCTGATAAAATGCACCAACCACGTTTTTTCCATTCTTATAATCAATGCCAACCTTACCGCCAACACTGCTGTCTACCTGCGCTAAAAGTGATGTGGGTATTTGTATAAAAGTAACCCCTCGCATATAAGTTGCCGCCCCAAAGCCTGCCATATCTCCGCACACGCCACCGCCAAGACCTGCAATTACACTTTTCCTATCCAACTTTTTCTCCATAAAAAAATCATAAAAGTCAGTAATTGTATGAATGTTTTTGCTGTTTTCTCCAGCTTGAAATGTACAAATATCAATTTGCGAAAACATATCCGAAAGGGTATCTGCAACTTGTTGCGCATACATTGGTGCAACATTGGTGTCTGCAATTATACATAGCTTTCTTCCTTTTAGCCCTGCCTTTTCCACCGCATCTTTAAGCCCATCAAAGCTGTTTTCAAAACAAATAGGATATTCGTTATTTTCAGTTACTACTTTAATATTTTCCAATACAAACACCTCTAAACATATTTAAGAAAAACAACACTAATTCTGTCCTTCTTAGTTTTCCCTCTTACCTCCAGTAATTTTGCACGCCCAAATCCACGTACTGAAAGCATATCGCCTTCCTTAAGAGCCTTAGATACACTTGAGGCTGTAATCCAGTTTATGAAAACCTTTTCACCCTCAATAAGTGCCGCCGCCTTGCCACGGCTCATGTTAAATGCTGCTCCAACAAGGGCATCAAGCCTAAGCGATGACACTGTAACAAATTTTTCCTCCGTGTTCTTTGTTGGCATATCTACTTCCTCAATCCCTTGAAGTTGAGTTTTTACAGTAGTTTTCCCAACACGCAAAAGGTTAGCACATATGAACTGTGCTATTTCCTCACATGCAAAAATAAGGGTATAATCCTCAAATAAGAAAATATCCCCTACCTTTCCTCTGTCTATGCCAAGACCTAGAACCGATCCTAAAAAATCCCTGTGCGTAAGGTCTTTAGAAAACTTCATGTTTGCAGAAATTTTAACCGCTTTTATAGGAAATTCAGCTTCATCTATTTCTTTGTAGTCAGGACAAAAACCAATGCGTCGTCTCTCGCATTGGTCACTTCCGCCAAAAATAGTAAAGTTAAGCCCTTGTATGCCGCCTATGGCTCTAATTAAAATTTCCATTTTGCCAGGGTCACAGAAATCTGTAAATGTACTTTCATGTCGCTTCAAACTAAAATCAGCCTGATCCAAGACCTTTGCTAACAAAAGCCTTTCATCAGGCTGGTTTACACTACGTAATAACGCTTGTTTGTCAAGCATTCTCTCACCGCCTAAAAAATCATGGTTACAATGCCTTGAAGCACCATGCTAACAATGTTCATTAAAAACAATGCAATAATAGGCGAAAAATCAAGCATCATACCTCCGCCAATAGGAGACTTATCTATCATATGACGAACAGGCCCCAATATAGGTTCTGTAAGGTTATAGATAAACACACCTATGGAACTTTGATTAAGCATAGGAATCCATGACAAAATAATTCTTATAAAAATAAGAAAATAAATCAGCTTAAAAAATGTTTCTATTGAATTAAGCAATAAACTCTGCATAAAATTTCTCCTGTCAGCCCGTTAATTATTTTGAACCGCCTGCCCAAGGTAAAATGACCCCTTTGGTTTTTAATTCTTCTTTAAAATCTCCCGAAACATCAACATTTTCAGGTGCAATAATAAATATGTTATTTGCAACCCTCTGAATTGTACCATCAAGAGAGTAGCATGTACCACTTAAAAAGTCCATAATCCTTTGGGCAGTGGGATATTCTATCTTTTCCAGATTAACCACAACTGGCTTCCTTGCCTTTACATGGTCACATATTTCCTGTGCATCTTCATATTTTTCGGGCTTAATAATGCAAACTTGCATTTGTACGTTGGTATGTATGCTAACAACCTGAGAATTACTTCTTCTGCCCATGCTACCGCCATAGATTTGTGACTGTGACATTGCACCACGAGATGACGATGGAGAATAGTCCATAGTCTCTCTTTCCCTTTTATCAAATCTATCTGATGAGCTCATTTCGTAATCGTCTAAATCCTCGTAATCCTCATCATCATAATCCCCCTGAGTAAACGCATTTTTTACCTTATCTAATAATCCCACTATAGTTCCCCCTCAAAATTTTCTTTTCCAACGGGTGCTTTAACCCTTTGTAAAATATAAAAACTGATGTATTGTTTACCTTAATTTTTGTTTGGGTAAAGTCTTGCACCAAATACCCCTGTACCTACCCTAACCATGGTCGCTCCTTCTTCCACGGCAACCTCGTAATCTCCTGTCATTCCCATAGATAGAACATCCATGTATACATTATCAATTTTTTTACCGTTAATGTCAACAAGTAATTGCTTCATTTGCTTAAAATAAACCCTGTTTTCCTCTGCATTTTCTACAAAAGGTGCTACTGTCATAAGTCCTTTTATCATAATATTGGGTAATTTGGAAATTTCTAGTACAATTTCTTCTGCATCATTTGGGCTTATTCCAAATTTACTTTCTTCGTTAGCTATGTTTATTTCCAATAGTATTTTTGCAGTTATATCATGTTGTAAAGCACGTTTTGATATTTCTTGGGCCAGCTTAACACTGTCTACAGAATGTATAAAATCAACCTTATCTATTATATATTTTACCTTGTTAGTTTGCAAATGACCAATCAGGTGCCATTTAATACCCTCACCCATAGGCTCATATTTATCCATAATTTCTTGTACTTTATTTTCACCAAGGTTGTTTTCACCTGTTTCAACAGCCTCTTTAATACGTGGAACATCTATGGTTTTAGAAACAACAATGAAAGTAATATCATCCCTTGTTCTGCCGCTTTTCACAGCTGCTGCCTCTATTCTTTTATTTATCAGTTCTATATTTTCTTTTATGCTGCTCATTTTTTTACTTCCTTCCCTTTTATGGAAACGCTGATTTAATACAGTCTGCGTTCCTTAGTTAACTGATTCCTCATCCTGCACCGCTTTAGCATCAGACACAATTTTATCGTAAACCTTAAGCCCAAATTGGCTTTGGGCATTTACTATGGCGTAATCACTGTTTTGTCCCAAAATATCAACTACTGTAAATTCTGCAAGGGAACTGTTTGCAACATAAACACCCTTGTAAGTAGCAACATCACCCAAGGTATATGTTTGCGCTTCTTCGCCCATTCCCACAATAACATCACCTATTTTAAGATTTTCAAAATCCTGTAATACATATACATAATTTTCATCAGAATTAGCTATCTTTATCCTTTGGAATATATCTCCAGTACCTGTACGCTTAATAATACCCTGTTCATCAAGACTATTTGATAAAAGTGTTTTTGGTATTTTCAAAAAAGTTCGCTCAACAATAGCCGCATTTGGGACTTTGAATCCACTGTATACGCTTTCCTTAACACTAAAATACATTGTTCTAAGTTCAAGAAAATCTATTAAGTTTCGGTCGGTTACAAACACAACATACGTAGTAGTATCCCCAATATCCATGCTTTCAATTTTAACTTGAACCGTTTTTTCTTCATCATCTACTGTAGTATAAATATCTAAATAGTCTCCCGTTTCCCACCCAGCAGAAACTTCGTTTGGCACGTTTGATACAACATACCATGTGTTGGATTTTACAATTTTAAAAAGCGGTGAACCCGCACTTACTGCAAGGCTTTTGGATATATACTCTGGCTGTACGGTCATTTTTATTTGCTCTGCTGAAACATCTTTACGCACCTTTGGTGTTACTATTCCCTCAAAATTGTCTATTTTAAGTGAAAATATACCGCTGTACTGGGTTCTTACCGTTTCCTGGCTTACTTCAAGCTGACTTTCATACTGGTCACGCTCGGCGGAAAGCTCTGCAGTACTTTTTGTATTCTCTGCAAGCCAAATTTGATTACGTAAATTTATCTGGGTTTGGACTTGATTTTTAAGAGAATACATGTCTGAAACATTGTTATTTATAAGCTTATACACCGTTGAATCTACAGAGTTTTCAATGTTTTTTTCAGTTCTTTCAATATCTTCTTTAAACAAGGAAAAATCCGTTCTGTTTTTCTGTATATCAAGTATTCCCTTGTCAATTTTTTTAATTTCATCTTCAATTACCTGGGTTGTGCCAGTGTTTTTAACTGTGCAAACCAAAGCATTTTTTGCAACCTTTTCGTTTTCAGAATAATTATATTCCGGCGT
This sequence comes from Anaerotignaceae bacterium, assembly GCA_050251415.1. Lineage (GTDB taxonomy): Bacteria > Bacillota > Clostridia > Lachnospirales > Anaerotignaceae > UBA8514. The sequence goes on from JBFWMT010000038.1 coordinate 6,285, forward strand.
TCCATCCATACTGCTTTCCACCACAAATTCGTCCCTCACAATTATTCCTCTTAAAGTTGCAGGAACATCTATAGAGCCATAGTTTACAGTTTCTACCCCCACAGATGGTTTATTTATAAACATTAAAAGAAATCCTATCAGGTAAATGAATAACGCTGAAAAGATAACTGTCGTAAGCAATCTATGATTTTTCTTTTTCTGGGGTCTTTTTCCCTTTGTACGCTGTGCTTGGTTTTGCACAGCCTTCCTTCTTCCGTTAGCCAATGCACTTCCCCCCACAAGCAAAACTTATATGCTTCTGATTATAATACATTTTTTGCCATAGGTAAACATAAAATTAATCCAAGGCTTTAAAACTTGTAAGCTAAACAAAAAAGGTGAAGACTAATGTCCTCACCCCAAATGTGGCCGCAACTATTATTTAAGGGTTTTCGCAACTTCAGCACCCTTTGTAAGTGCCTCCCTGTTTATAGGGATAAGCTTTGCTTTGTTGTCGCCAAAAACCTTAAGGAAAGCTTTAAGAATAGATTCGCTTTCAACTATTTTGTCAATTTCTATAACAGCACCAAGCATGATGATGTTAATTAATTTTGCATTGCCAAGCTCATTAGCCAAATCATTTACAGGGATATAATAAACATTTACGTCATCTCTGTCAACCTTTTCGCTTATAATGCTTGAGTTAACAAATATTGAACCGCCAGCTGCTACCTTAGGCACAAATTTGTGGAAAGAAGGAAGATTCATTACAACAGCAGTTGTAACACCAGTTTCAAAAATAGGCGAGCCTACTGGTGTGTCTGAAACTATTACAGAACAGTTCGCAGTACCGCCACGCATTTCAGGACCATAAGCCGGAACCCATGAAACCTCTTTACCGTCAATCATGCCTGCGTATGTTAAAAGCTGACCCATGGACATAACTCCCTGTCCGCCAAAACCAGCACAGCTAATTTTATGTGTTTTTCCCATATTATTTACCCTCCTCTACATCTTTAAATACACCGAGAGGATAGTATGGAATCATCTTTTCTCCAACAAACTCCATGGACTTTGTAGCTGAAAGACCCCAGTTAGTTGGACAGCTTGATACTACCTCAACCATAGTAAATCCTTTGCCTGCCTTCTGATACTCAAGTGCTTTTTTAATAGCCTTTTTAGCTTTAATAACATGGGCTGGAGTGTCAACTGCAACTCTTTCAATATATGCAGGTCCGTCAAGTGTACCAAGAAGCTCACTAACACGTATTGGATTACCGTTTCTTTCAAGGTCACGACCAGCCTGAGATGTAGTTGCTCTCATTCCTGGAAGTGTGGTAGGTGCCATCTGACCGCCTGTCATGCCGTAAATACCATTGTTAATGAAAACAGTGGTAATTTTTTCGCCTCTAGCAGCAGCATGAACAATTTCAGCCATACCAATAGATGCAAGGTCGCCATCGCCTTGATAAGTAATAACAGTTTTATCAGGATGTACTCTCTTAATACCTGTGCCTGTTGCTGGTGCACGTCCGTGAGCACAATGTATAGAATCATATGTAAAATATTTAGGAATGAATACAGCACAACCAACAGGTGCACAAATAATTGTGTTGTCAGTTTCATTCATTTCATCAATGCATTCTGCTATCAGTCTATGAACAATACCATGTCCACAGCCTGGGCAATAATGCATTCTTGTATCTGTAAGTCCGTTAGGTTTCTTAAATACTGTTGTTGACATTATTGTTCACCTCCCATTACTTTTTCAGCATACTCAGCACATTCCTCTGGTGTAGGAATCATACCTCCGCATCTGCCGTAGAAAGTTACTTTATCTTTGTCGCCTACTGCAAGTTGAACATCAGTCACCATCTGTCCCATGCTCATTTCTACAACAACAAACTTTTTAATGTTCTTGTTCTGGAAAGGAACCTGAGGGAATGGCCATAATGTTCTTGGTTTAATTAAACCAACTTTGTATCCTTTTTCTCTTAATTCATTAACAGAATTTTTAACGATACGGCTTGTTGTACCATATGCAACAAAGGCATATTCAGCATCATCCATCATATATTCTTCATATTTAACTTCATCCTGTTCAATTACTGCATATTTTTCAGCGAAAAATCTTCTATTTTTCTCCTCACATGCAGGAGAGTCTATTACGAGATTTTCGATTAAGTGTGGTTTTTCTTTTGTACCATAACCAAGCGCCCAAGTATCCTTAGGTAAAAGTTCTCTCGTTTTAACAGGGTTATCAAGCTCAACCGGTTCCATCATCTGGCCAATAAGTCCATCACCAACAACAATTACAGGTGTTCTGTAACGGTCAGCAATTTCAAATGCTTCTTTAACGTCATCTACAGCTTCCTGAACTGAACCAGGTGCAAGCACTGGTATATGATAATCTCCGTTAGCACCACCACGTGTAGCTTGGTTGTAATCCCCCTGTGAAGGCTGAATTGTGCCAAGGCCAGGACCACCACGCATAATAGAAACGATTACACAAGGAATCTCTCCTGCAACACAGTAGCCGATTCCCTCTTGTTTAAGAGCAATACCTGGCGAAGATGAACTTGTCATAACGCGTGCACCAGCACCACCTGCACCGTAAACCATATTAATAGCAGCTACTTCACTTTCTGCCTGAATAAAGGTTCCGCCTGCCGCAAATAATTCTCTTGATAAATATTCAGGCACTTCATTTTGTGGTGTAATAGGGTAACCAAAGAAGTATCTGCATCCAGCAATAATAGCCGCTTTTGCAATCGCTTCATTGCCCTTCATAATAATTTTTGCCATTACGTACTCCCCCTCCCTTAGTCGTTTTTAACGATTGTGATTACACAATCAGGACACATCCTTGCACAGCTTTGGCAGCCTATACAATCTTCCATTTTAACTATACTTGCTGGGTTGTAGCCAGCATCATTTGTGATTTCTGGATTAAGTGCGATAATGTTTTTAGGACATGCCGCCACGCATAACTCGCAGCCCTTGCATTCTGTTTCATTGAAAGTTACAGTAAACTTTGCCATTAAAAAAGCACCTCCTTAATAGAATTTTGTTACATCCACGTTTCCCTCATAAAGTATTTCATAGGTATTACTTCACCCGAAAGCTTTTCCTTAATTTCGGGCGTCATATCCAATACTACTTCTTCCACATAAGTGGTATATTTAATCGGTATTCCAGTAATTCGGCTCGCCTCAGAAACTATCTCATCCCCCAACAAAATACTTTCTGCCTTAGTTTCTCTAACTAAATTAGAGTTGTTAACGAACCCCGTAACCTTCAAACCGGAAGAGTATTCTAATTTTTCCTTTACTTGCAAAATTTTTTCAACATTCATTGTGTCTGGCCTAAAAACATTAACTACCATGAAAAAATCTGTTTCCTCAGGCTTAATAAACTTCTTATACCGACCAAGCACATTTGTCCCCACATCATTACCGCCAAGGTCAATAATATAATCATAGCTTTTGTCTTCAAAGGGTGCAAATGCTTCTGCTGGTACAGCAGGCAAATCGGCAGAGGTGTTTACAGATGAATCTATCATCCTTATTCCTGCTGCAGTTATTTTGTCCCTCACCTCTCTGGAACGAAAGTATACATTTACAATATCCATGTCTGCAAGAGCAATCTTTCGGTCTGACAACCCTACCAACATAGTCGCATAATTAACCGCAAATTCAGTTTTGCCACTACCATAATGACCAGTTATTATCCTAACTCTCTTGTCATCAGTAATCATCCATTGGGCCTCCTTTAGACCTGTGACTTTACCAAACTTTTATCTTGATAAAACTTTATTAACTTTACAAGGTAATTATACTGCTAATGTTAACTGCATGCAATATTCATTTTGTATTTTTTTAAGCACAATCGCTAATGCACTTAATTTTATACAATAGTTTTTTGTATGATTACACATCTATATTTCAGCCCGTATGTAATATATTCATAGTTTTATATACTATTTTCACTTAAATTATATTAAACTATTCCAATTTTATAGGTTTATATGATGTTTTAATATGTAAATTGTATTTTTGCTTGTACAATATGTAACCCATAAGAATTTATAGCCAATATTTATAAAATTTTATTGTTAATTTCATCTAAATAAAAATTCTACTTTAATTGACAAGAAAATTTTTTATTCCCATAAACTATAATCTTATTACAAAAAACCGCTTCCCTAATATAGAGAAACGGTTTTCTTTCTTATCTTATGTAATTTTTTAGTTCCTATTAAATGTTGAATAAAAGCTGCCCGTATGTTGGGAATGGCCACATGGTCTCATCCACCATCATTTCAAGCTTGTCAGCAGGCTCTCTTAATTGTGCCATAGCCGTAAATACATTGTCTTTGTATGCAGTTGCCTGTGCTTCAATCTCTCCAATTGCTGCTGCACTAGCTAGGGCATCTTTAAGTTTAAGAATACAGTTGCTTAATTTGGTAAGCTCGGTTGTAAGTCCTGTAAGCAACTCTTCTTCAACAGAGGAATCTGCACCTACAGCTTTAAGGGATGCAACTGCATCTGCAATTTCTTTCGTGTATTTAATAACTGCAGGCTTAATTTGCTTTAATCCCATGTCAATCATAGTTCTTGCTTCAATATCAATTTTCTTTGTGTAATCCTCATAGCTGATCTCTGCTCTTGAGTGGCATTCTCCAGCTGTAAGCACACCATGCTCTTCAAAAAGCTTAATTGCCTTAGGTGTAACAATGGCAGGTATAGCTTCAACCATAGATTTAATGTTTGGAAGACCTCTTCTTGCAGCTTCTTCTACCCATTCTTCAGCGTAGCCATTGCCGTTAAATACAATTCTTCTGTGCTTCTTAACTGTATTTACTAAAAGTTCTTCAAGTGCTTTGTCGAAATCATCAGCCTTCTCAAGCTCATCCGCAAATTCCTTAAGTGCATCAGCAACAATTGTATTAAGTACAAAGTTAGGCCCTGCAATTGATGCTGAAGATGGAACCATTCTAAACTCGAACTTGTTACCTGTAAACGCAAAAGGTGAAGTTCTATTTCTGTCTGTTGCATCTTTTTTAAGTGCAGGCAGTGTATTTACACCAATTGTCATTTTTCCGCCTTTTTTACTGCTTATTAAATTTCCGTCAACAATCTGGTTCAAAATGTCCTCAAGCTGTTCGCCAAGGAACATAGAAATAATTGCTGGTGGCGCTTCATTTGCCCCAAGTCTATGGTCATTGCCAGGGTTAGAAGCCGATAATCTAAGTAAATCAGCGTGTTCATCAACAGCTTTAATTACAGCTGTAAGGAAAAGTAAGAAGCGTTTGTTTTCGTGAGGCTCTTTGCCTGGTTCAAGTAAGTTGCTTCCGCCACTGGTGGAAATTGACCAGTTGTTGTGCTTGCCAGAGCCGTTAACGCCTGCAAATGGTTTTTCGTGAAGAAGGCAAACAAGTCCATGATGTGCAGCAAGTTTTTTCATATATTCCATAATTAGCTGATTGTGATCTGTTGCAATATTTGTGTCGTCATAAATAGGTGCAAGCTCGTGCTGTGCAGGTGCAACCTCATTGTGCTGTGTTTTTGCTGAAATGCCTAACTTCCAAAGTTCAATGTTAAGGTCTTTCATATAGCAGGCAATTCTTTCTTTAAGTATGCCAAAGTAATGGTCATCAAGTTCCTGACCCTTAGGTGGCATTGCTCCAAAGAGTGTACGTCCTGTGAAAATAAGGTCTTTCCTCTGGTCGTAAAGCTTTTTGTCAATAAGGAAATATTCCTGTTCAGGGCCTACAGAAGTTGTAACTTTTGTTGTTTCAGTATCCCCAAAAAGTCTTAAAATTCTTAGTGCCTGTACGTTGATTGCCTCCATAGAACGAAGAAGAGGTGTCTTTTTGTCTAATGCCTCTCCAGTGTAAGAGCAAAATGCTGTAGGAATACAAAGTGTTACGCCAGCAGCATCCTCTTTAAGGAATGCAGGTGAAGTACAATCCCATACTGTATATCCTCTAGCCTCAAATGTAGCACGAATTCCGCCTGATGGAAATGATGAAGCATCAGGTTCACCCTTAATAAGCTCTTTGCCAGAAAACTCCATAATTGCTTTTCCATCATCTGTAGGTGAAATAAAAGCATCATGTTTTTCAGCTGTAATGCCAGTCATAGGCTGAAACCAGTGTGTATAATGTGTTGCGCCACGTTCAATTGCCCAATCCTTCATTGCGTTAGCCACTACTTCTGCAACCTCAGGTGTCAATGTTTCTCCATTTGCAATAATTTTTTTAAGTTCCTTATAAATCTTTTTTGGTAAACGTTCGCACATTACTGCGTTGTTAAATACGTTACTACCGTAAAGTTCTGTTACTGATCTCTTCTCACTCATAATTTAGCATTCCTTTCATATTTAAAATTTAATTTAACGTGATTTATTTGGCATACCTAGAAAAATAAAAAAGGCGTCCTCAAAAAATGAGAACGCCATTGTTCTAAGTAGCTAATTTATTTATCTACTACTTTTTTGTACCATAGTTTTAAAAAAATTGCAATAGTTTTTTTAAAACTTTCGCATATTTTATAAAAAACTTGCAGTTTTTATTCTTTTTGAAACATTTTTACAGTCGAATTTCACTCAAAAGTCTGTTGCCCTCTTTATAGGATTTTAAATTGTTGTAAATCAATTCAAACATTCTTCTGCTGTTATCCACCGAGCTAAATGATACATGTGGCGAAAAATAAAAATTGTCAAAACTCCAGAGCCTGCTTTCCGAGCTTAACGGTTCTTTTTCAAATACATCAATTACTGCTGCTTTTAGTTTACCACTTTCAAGCGCATTTACAAGTGCATTTTCACATACGATAGGCCCACGCCCTACGTTAACAATAATAGATTCATTTTTCATTAACCCAAACATTTCATCATTAAATAGGTGATATGTTTCTTCTGTAAGAGGCATAGCAATAATTACCGCATCAAATGCGCCTATTTCCTGCTTCAATTGTAATATATTAAATATTTCATCAAAATAAACCGCTTTTTTTAGACTTCTGTTAAAGCCAAATACATTAGCACCAAAGGCTTTAAGGCGTTTTGCAACCTCAACTCCTATGCCGCCAGTACCCAATACTGCAATGCTTTTGCCATTAATTTCATCCATGTCAAACTTCTTTGCCCATCCTCGCTGAGCAGTTTGTATTTCAAAAGTGCGCATATGCTTGTATATTTCCAGTAGGCGCATAACAACGAATTCTGCAATTGGTATATCAAACACACCGCGGCTATTACAGTATTTTATTCCTTTTTCCTTTATTCTTTCCATTGGTACTTTGTCTGTACCAACCATAGTTGCTTGTATAAATTTAAGCTTTTTAAAATCATTAATGTCATTGTTGCTTAATGCATCAAGGTTCACTAGTACTTCACAATTCAGTTCCTCTTCAGTAAATGGTATTTTTTCGTCATCATGAAAAATAATGTTGTAACCAAGGCTGGTAATAGCATCCATTTGTTCTGGGCTATACTTAAAGCGTCCTGTTAAAACCAAATCTGTCATACAAACACCTCCATGGATATTATAGCAAAAAAATACCAGCTTGAAAATGTTTTACTTCACTGCTTTTCTAAGCATATCATATTTTTTAACAACTTTAGGAAATTTCACTTTAAGTATCTGCTGTGGATGCGGTGCACTTTCTATTGGTGCTCCGTCTTCGTTCCACATTTTTTCAACAGTCATCTTCCATGCTTCACCAACTGCTGGCATAACCTCAATTTCTTCACCCACAACAAATTTATTTCTTTGCATAACAACGGCACAGCCTGTTTCTTGGTCGTAATCCTCTTCAACCATACCAATAAAGTCATAATCTCTTATATAGGTGTTGTTGGTATACACTTGCTGTTCACCATCTGGCTTGCCATAATAAAACGCTGTTGTAAAATCTCTGTGGCTGGCCTTAGAAACCTCCTCAAGGTAATAATTAAGTTTACTTTCATAAAGTTTTGGGTCTTTCAAATAATCATTAATTGCCTCTCTGTAGGTTTTTACTACTGTGCCTACATAAAAAGGTGTTTTCATTCTTCCTTCAATTTTAAAGCTCATGACTCCGGCCTTAACAACGTCTGGTATGTGTGTAATCATGCACAAATCTTTAGAATTATAGATATATGTTCCTCTTTCATTTTCCACTACTGGCATATATTCACCTGGTCTAGTTTCCTCTACAAGGTGATACTGCCAACGGCACGGATGGGCACATTCACCTTTATTTGCATCGCGACCGTTTAAATAGTTACTAAGCAAACATCTGCCAGAGTATGAAATGCACATTGCACCATGAACAAACGCCTCTATGTCCATATCTGCTGGAATATTTTTTCTTACATCAGAAATCTCTTCAATGGAAAGTTCACGTGCAACAACAACACGCTTTGCACCAAGTTTGTACCACATAGATGCACTTTTGTGGTTAGTATTATTTGCCTGTGTGGAAACATGAATTTCCATGTTAGGTACGGCTTCTTTCGCCACTGAAAATACGCCAAGGTCTGAAATTATAAGAGCATCTGCACCAATTTTTTCAATTTCCTTAAAATATTCTGCCATGCCTTCAAAATCGTCATTGTGGGCAAAAATATTTGCCGTTACGTAAACTTTTGCACCTCTCTCGTGGGCAAACTCTATGCCCTCTTTCATTTTTGTGAGGTCAAAATTCTTTGCTTTTGCACGTAAACCATAAGCCTCGCCACCAATATATACAGCATCTGCACCGTAAAGCAAAGCAATTTTAAGCTTTTCCAAATCCCCTGCTGGCGCAAGCAATTCAATTTTAATTTTATCAGTCATCACTAAATTCTCCTTCTGTTGGTACATATTCTTTTATTTTGTGGCATAGTACAACCCCGTCACCTATGGGTATAATACTGCTTTCAAGACAGTCTAAATGAGAAATATCCCAAAGGAAATTTCTCATACGTTTGTGTATTGTACGCTGACGGCGAGGCACCGAATAGCGAGATTTTGCAATATCTCCACTTTGAAGCACATCATCTGCAATAAGGATGCCGCCTACAGGCATAAGCCTTAAAATGTGTGGCAAAAACTGAGCATACTGCCCCTTTGCCGCATCCAAAAACACCACATCATATGGCCCTTTAAGTTTTGGCAAAACATTTGTAGCGTCATCTTCAATAAGATTTATGGTTTCCTGTAAACCCATTCGCTTTATGTTTTCTCTTGCATCCTTAAGCATAACCTCATATCTATCTATGGTGGTTACGTGACCACCAGGCTGCAAGTATCTCGAAATAAGCCCTGCAGAAAAAGCCACAGCCGTACCTATTTCCAACACCTCTTTAGGTCTTTTTATGGAAAGAATGGTACTTAAAAATCGTGCAACCTCATGTGGCACAATTGGTACCTGTTTTTCCTGTGCCTCTTCTTGTATTTCACCTAAAACACCGTCATATTTAGGCTGAATAAGCCTAAGGTAACCGTGTAAATAATCCTCTGTTACATAGTTCATAAATATTCTCCTAATTAAAACTATTCTTGTATGCTTGTTTTGCATTTAAAAATTCATCATAAGTTTCTGTAAAAACATGCTCTCCACTGCCTCGTTCTTTTACAACATAGTAAAAATAATTGTTTTCATCAGGGTTTGCCGCCGCTTCAAGGGCCGCTTCACCTGGGTTAGAAATAGGCCCTAAAGGAAGCCCTTTATATTTATAGGTATTGTATGGCGAATCCACTTCAAGGTCCGTAGTGGTTACCACCTCATTTCTTGTAGAAAGGGCATACTGCACAGTAGAATCTATCCCCAAAGCCATATCAGCATCAAGACGGTTATAAATAACACCGGCTGCAACTGCACGCTCTCCATCAACCTGTATTTCACTTTCTATCATCGAAGCTACAGTAACAATTTCATCAATTGTATAATCTGTATCTTTTCCTTTAAGAACATTGTTATACGCAATTTCAAATCTATCTAAAAACTGAACAATAATATCGTGAGCCGTGGACCCTGTCTTAATCTCGTATGTAGCCGGGAAAAGATAGCCTTCTAAATAATTGTCCCTGACAGGTACTTCTTTCAAAAAGTCATAATCAAAAGTACCATTGTTCATTTCATCCAAAAATTCAGTTGCCGTAACAGCGCCAGCCTCTTCAAGTTTCGCTGCAATTTGCTTTGATGTATATCCCTCAGGCACAGTAACCTTAACCGCATCTGAATAAACCACACCACTTTGCAGAATTTTCATAATTTCTTCGTCCTCAGTGCCCTTGGCAATGAGATAGTCACCCTGCCTGTATTTTCCGTCATAGTCGCCTGCTTTACTGGATAACCGAAACATAACAACACTGTCAATAAGGTCATTTTCATACAATATTTCCGCAATTTCTTTAGTTGATGCTCCTTCAGGAATAGTAACCTTTACATCTTCTCCTATTTCCTCTTGCTGTGCTTTCTCTGACGTACCGCCAGTAATGTTTTTACCAGCAGAAAATGCAAAATTAAACGCCTTAAAAATAATAATGCAGGCAATAATTGCACCAATTACATAAACCAAATAAACCAGTAATCCTTTAGATTTTTTCCTTTTCTTTTTTGCCAAAAAAACCAACTCATTTCTATTTTTAGTTGTATGCTTACTATAAGCTATATAATTATACAATCTAATCCTAGTTTTAACAACAAAATTTATAATAAATTAAGAACTGTTGTTTTCTTTTAATATATAACAAACAAGGCGATGAACTCAATCATCGCCCTTTATATATAACAAATTATGAAAAAGAAAGTTTATTTAAAAACATTTAATACAGCAGCATTGCATTAAATATTATTTGAATCAAGTATTTTTACATTAAGGGTCATATTTGTTTTTGCATCCCTTATTATTCCCATCTCTACTGTAGTACCAACCTCTTGCTCTTTGAGGGTTGAGATAAGAGATTCCATATTCAGTACAGATTTTCCACCAAAGGAAATAATTACGTCACCTTCTTGAAGTCCAGCCAAATCAGCACCGCCGCCTTCAAGCACCTGCCTTACCAAAACACCTACAGGCAGTTTATACATGTCTGCAATGTCATCTGTTATATCCGAGCCCATAATTCCCAAATATGGCTGTGGGGTTGTACCCTCCACAAGCAGTCGTTCCATAATTTCTTTAACTTTGTTACTAGGTATCGCATAGCCCATTGCCTCAGCAACAGTTGTACTTGTTTTTGCTGTGTTAATGCCTATTACCTCGCCTTCATAATTTACAAGGGCACCACCGCTGTTGCCAGGATTAATTGCAGCACTTGTCTGTAAAACCTCAAGGCTAATTCCATCAACATCAATAGTTTTATTTAGCATACTTATCATGCCACCTGTTGCACTTTTGCCTTCGCCAAGGGCATTTCCAATTGCAAGTACACTTTGACCAACTTTAATATTGTCACTGTCACCAAACTTTGCAGCAACTATACCATCTATACCTGCGGCTTTAAAATCAGCCTTAAGTGCTTTAATTACCGCTAAATCAGTGGAAGCATCCGTTCCAACCACAGTTGCTGAAATATTTTCTGCACCTGTAACAGATATGCTAATTCCCGTTGCACTTTCAACTACATGGTTATTGGTAACAATGTATACATTTTCATCGTCCATGTCAAAAATTACCCCTGAGCCTGACCCCGAACCTTCATAAGGAACTGCAAAACCATAATAGTTTGTTGTGCCAGATACCTGCATATTTATGTTTACTACCGATGGATAAACGGCATCTATAACATCTACAGCTGTCATTGTTCCACTGCTGTTACTAACAGGCTGGGCACTAGCTGTAGTTTTTGTTTCTGTCTTAGTTCCACCAAAATCAGCTGATGTTCCATCTGTTGCTTGGTTTTGGTTAAAGACCAAATTTTGCATTACAGCATATGATGCGCCAATACCAGTTCCTCCAAAAAGGCTTATTACAAGACAGGCGGCAATAAATTTTTTAAATGAAGTCTCCTTTTTACCATTTTTCTTTTTAACGGTTTCTGTGTAATATGTTTCCCGTATGGGCTCATTGGGCTTTTCTCCACTCTCTGAACTTTCGTTGGATTTTATTACCTCCTCAGCCATCTGTTTCTCGCTGTCCAATGCCTTTTCAATATTGTTTACCACTACTGTTCTTACCATTGGACGTATTGGTGTAGCATAGTCGGCATAAAGCGACATTTTTCTGGGCTGTACTTCCTCAGCCTGCACTGGGTTATTATCAGACAATTGAGGTTGTGGTGCATTTCTTTCTTCATTTACAATATTGTCGCCTTCCCCTTTTGGAAATACATCATCACTTTTTGGGTCACTTATACTATTTAATTTTTCGTTTTCGTCATCATACATAATAATTACCTCCTATATTAAATTCTTAATTATTTCTTATGTAATGAATTATAGTATCTATTTTTGAACTTAATATGAACAAGATGTAAAAAAATATGAAATGATTTGTATTTTCTGTTAATAACACTGCTAATTAATTATAAACGCTGAAAGAGCCCCATATTAGGGGCTCCTCCTTTATTGTGCATCCGAAAATTTTATCTCATAGCAATATTTCAATTCTCTGTAATAGTCTTTTTCCACCAAATCTGTTGGTTTAACTTCCGTTGCGTTGCATTTAAAATAGTCTAGCCCAACCTCCGTTAAAAGATTGTATACAAACTGAGAACAAAACATAATGTTTGGTCTAAAAGTCACCTTGGTTATAAGGCCTAAAAGGTTGTATGCACTGCCTGTTTGGTTTATTTCTCGTATTTTTTCAATCATCGCCTGCTTTTGTGTACAAGTTGTGGCAAGCTTATACACAATAATGGATGCATCGGACTTTTTATTAAAGTACTCCAATTGCTCTCTGTTAAGCCCTGGCGGATACACATTTTCACCGCCATTATAGCTTAATATGGTTTTCAGTTCCTTATCAAAACTTAAAGATACGTGGTTGTAATTTTTCTTTGTAAAAACTGAAATAAGCTCACTTGCTGGACTTCCTGTATTAGATATTGCAATATATATATTTTCATCCTCAAGGCTTGCGGTGCATTCTTCAAAAAATTCCTCTGTAAGTGTATTTTGATTTATGTATTTTGTAGAACTATGTCTTGGAATATCTTTTATTATCTCTGTTATATTATTAATTCTAAGTGAATCCTTTGTTCTTCCAAAATCACTTCTAAGCCGTCCAGCATAAGCACGCCCAAGCAAAATACTTTCAAAGCTTACAGCGGTTATATCCTCAACCGACGGAAAATAGGAGCGCTGAAAATAAAAAAACGAGTTTGCCGCAAATGGAAGATACATAAATACCACACCAATAAACTTTTCTACAAAAAATATGATTCCCGACTGACTTCCATAAAATATTACATTGTAACTAAACGTAAGCTGGAAACCCAAAATTGCCAAATATATTGCACTGCAAACAACTTTTCTTCTTTTCTCTTGCTTTTTAAATAGCGTTTTCCATACAAATACCACCCCAACCAAAATGTAGGATATGCCAAAAGTGTTGGCATTGCCTAAACAGGTAAGCGAAACCACAATTAAAAGTACAACTAAATCCAATATTTTATTATTGTCCATTCTATCTCCTCTGAATTGAATACTTCTTTATAACATACTTCGACAAACTCTTTACATACAAAAACTTATAATGATTATAATAGCACATTTTTTGCATAAGGCAACTAAAACATACAAAAAAAAATTAGCACAATTTGTAACCTTTGAAAAGCTACCAATTGTGCCAAAATTTATTTTTTATTTCTAATGTTAAACTGAGTAGATACTGGTGTACCAATTTATTTTTGTTTTTTAATTTACAAATCCAGTATACGCTTGTGAATCCTCATCGCCCTTTACTTCAGACACTTTCCAGTAGTCACCTTCTTTTACTAATTTAAGGGTTACAAAAAAATTATAACTCCCTTCGGAAGTTCTTGTATTATATTGAATATCATACTCATAAGAATCATCGCTTAACTTATTTATCTTTAATACTTCATAGTTTTCTACCCATGGGCTTGAAACTCCAGTAATCCAAAAATCATAGCCATTTTCTTCTAAGCTTTTCACATAACTTTCTTTTAGTGATTCAGTCATAACAATATATTGTAAAGCCGCACTACGTTCCTTTAATCCATTTGACCAAATATCAATCGCTTTCTCTGGAGTAACTGCTCCTATATAGCCTATAGCTTCTTCTAATAATCTTATTTTAGATTCATCCTTACTATTATCTTTACTAATAGAAACGGAATTATCTTCGCCGTTAAAAGAAACTTGACATCCTGCATTTTCAGCAATAATCCTTACTGGGGCATACACCTCTCCATTATAAATAAAGGGTGCACTGTTATTTGAAAATATAATATTTTTCTCTTGTATAGATATATTTCCAACATTATATGAAACATCAATGTTCTTATTTTTTGTTACCCCATATACAGTTGTTAAACCTATGCTTCCAATAATAATTCCAATAGCAATACTTTTTAAATCAAGTTTCATGGTTAAAATCCCCTTCATATAAAAATTATAAAATCACTATTTTTCTGTTATTGTAACTTTTCCATCATCAGCTTTTTTCATATTATATGTTTTAACCTTGCTGTAACCACTTCCGCTTTTCACAGTTACTTTCAGCTCATGTGTTCCTGATGAAAGGGATGCCGAACTAATATTGCACTTATAAGGTATTTGTGTCTGCGTTGCACAAGCAGATTTTCCATCCAAATAATAATCTATTGCCATACTTGTTTCAGTAGGTAAAATAGAGTATGTATACAGTTCTATAGTTTCCCTATTGTCACTGTACTTTCCTGCTTTTACATACGCCAAAGGTGTTTCCCCCATTTTTTTAATAAGTGAATTATTACTATTTACCGAAGCTTTATATTGCTCCATTACTGCTGAATTTTTGCTAAGAGAATAGACATAGGCATTAGGCTGATTATCAAAATATACATCAAAATAAAACATTGCCTTCACCTGTGGATAAACCATATTAGCATAGGTATAAAGAATGTTTAATTTTTCTTTTGCAAATGCAGTCAAGTTTGAACTATTATTGTATGCAGAATGTCCTATTCCGCCTTCACTTATAAGGATAGGCTTTCTGTCTCCATATCTCTCAACAATATCACCAAGTTTTGTAATTGGATTTGCATATAACCCATTACCATAATACATTTCTTCAAAATCTTTTCCCGCAGTCATAGTTTGTAAATTTCTATATTTATTTGTATACAAAGAAACTCCTACCCAGTCCACGTAGCTGTCCCCTGGATAGTAGTCATCAATATCCACATTCCAGTTTGAAATATCGTTTGGAGAAAATACAAGCGCTACATTTGGTGCCGTACTTCTTGCCATATTTGCAATTTTTACAAATGCCTGTTTGTATACGGATGCCTCCGCAAGATTTTGCCAAACATTCATTTCTCCGCCAACACGAAGA
This sequence comes from Anaerotignaceae bacterium, assembly GCA_050251415.1. Lineage (GTDB taxonomy): Bacteria > Bacillota > Clostridia > Lachnospirales > Anaerotignaceae > UBA8514. The sequence goes on from JBFWMT010000038.1 coordinate 21,741, forward strand.
AGTATAGGACAGTTTAAGCTGTTTAAATACGCCATAGTCTGCTGTAAATAACTATTGGCTGAATCCTGTAAAACAGTTTGTAAAGAATCATTCTCATTAGGCATGTTTAGGCATATCTGCACAATTTTTTCACCATTTGCATAAGGTTTTATTAGATGGTCATAGCCTTGTATATCCTCTTGGAAGCACTCCACATAAAATGAAACTGCCGTTTCCGTTTCCATAGGAAGTTGCCCAATTTCAGAGTAAACCCTTCCATAATATGTTCCATTTTTCGGCTCATTTTTCATTCCATAGTAAGGAACTGACTGTATATTAGATGTAACAGCATAAACCTCAGTCATTGGGTCAATTTTTTTAATTCTAGCCTTTGCTATTTTCACGCCATCTTTATATCCAAGATATTCACCATAAGGAATTTGTGCTTTTAATACAGCAATTGCCATTTCGTAATTCCCCTGCCTTTCATAGGCAGGATACATAGCATCATATGTGCTGTAAAGAATTCCAGCTTTATCACTATCCATAGGCTTATCCTTAAAAACAATCATAATCTCTTTTCCCAAGCTGATTATTTGATTGTCATTTTTGGCATTAACTGCACTTAAAAACGCCTCTTGATATTTCCAATACCCTTTTGGAATTTCCGCATTAGCAATAAACGCACTTGAAATGGATACAGAAATAGCCATTGTAAAAACCGCAATACCCTTAAAGAAATTTTTCATTAACATCCCTCATTAAATTTAATTTCATCTGCTTAGCATGCATAAATTATGGTAATTTCCAGAAACTCATATTAATTTATATCTTTAAAACCAGTATCGGCTATTTTTATTTTATAATTCCGCTTTCTTTAATAACCTGTACAAGTTCTTTCATTTCCTCAACAGTTTTAACCATAGCAAAACGAACATAACCCTCGCCAAGTGAACCAAATACACTTCCTGGTACGCAGAACACACCTGCTTTTTCAATAAGCTCTAAAACAAACTTCTCAGAATTTGTGTAGCCCTTTGGCAGTGGTGCCCATGCAAACATAGTTCCTTGTGATACAGCACCTTTCCAACCAATACTATCCAATCCACCGCAAAGTGCATTCCTTCTGTCCTCATATTCTTGTCTGTTTCTCTCCACGCTTGTCTGTGGACCTGTTAAAGCCGCAATAGCAGCTTTTTGCACTGGAATAAAAATACCGTAATCAATCTGGCTTCTAAGCTTTTTAAACTGACTTATAATTTTTTCGTTGCCTAAAGCAAAGGATATGCGGCAGCCTGTAAGGTTGTAGCTTTTTGAAAGAGAATTAAACTCTATTCCAACCTCTTTTGCTCCCTCTACACTAAGGAAAGAAAGTCCCTCTGCACCATCATACACCAATTCTGAATAAGCATTGTCGTGAAGAATAACAATGTTGTATTTTCTAGCAAATTCAATAAGCTTAACGTAAAACTCCTTTGGTGCAGTACGGCAAATTGGGTTGGCTGGGTAAGAAACAACCATAGCCTTAGCTTTTTTTGCAATCTCCTCATCAATAGAGTCAAAATCTATTAAATAATTATTTTCTTCTCTTAGTTCATAATATTCAATTTTGGCTTCGTTAATCATAGGGCCAAACTCAAAAATTGGGTAGCCAGGGTTTGGTACCAACACTACGTCTCCAGGATTGCAAAGGGTAAGACAAACACGGCTTAACCCCTCCTGAGAGCCATAAAGCGACATTATTTCATCTTTCTCCAGCTCAACTCTATAGCGTCTTTTGTACCAACCCTGTACAGCTTCCAGCAACTCATCACTGTCTGTAATGGCATATTTGTAGCTTTCTGTATATCTTGATGCTTCTGTTAATGCATCCATAACATGCTTGTCTGGTACAAAATCTGGTGTTCCAACTGATAAATCGTAGCACTTTTTGCCTTCACTTATCATTTCTTTTTTAATAGCCGCAAAGGTTGTAAATATACCCTCTTTAAAACTATCCATTCTGTCTGCAAACTTTATTTCCATTATAAATGCCTCCTAAAATCTGAGCAAACCAAAAAATTAAATTTTGGTGCCTAATATTTTTTTACTAAACTTTATATAAAAAATACCCTTTACATCTCTATTGAGTATAAAGGGTAAAATAATTTTTATCAACCGTTATTTTACAAAATTTGCTGAATATTTCGCTGCCAGTAATATTGCTTCTATCATACTTATTTCACTAGCAAGATTTTTACCAGC
>JBFWMT010000039.1:0-23618 GCA_050251415.1 Anaerotignaceae bacterium
CCAAAAGAAGTTGAATTATTAGATGGGTATAGAGTATGTGACCTTTCTCGTATAATGGGAAACTGGGGAGTTTTTCCCAAGGAGAGATATAATTCTACCACAATAGTAGACAAGAAAGCTAAATTAGTAACGGAAGGCTGGCTTGCCGAAAAAATAGCAGAGTTTAAAGAAAAATTATCTTATGTTGAGGCATACCATTATGAAAATGAGTTTGCAGAAGAAAAAAAACTTTTAGTTATTGGAGATTCAATGTTTGCCTATTGGAATATGCCACAACTTTTAGCTGAAAATTTTTCTGAATATACGTATTTATTTGCAAGACAGACAGAGTTTCAAAATAAAATTACCGCAGAGGTAATAGATACTATAAATCCCGATATTGTTGCACTGGAAATAACAGAAAGATATATTGACCAGCTGGGAAATCAACTTAATTATTTGAATTTAAGTGGTATATTAGAAAATGCAAATGCAGAGATAGTAAGTTGCGATATACCTAAAACGCTAAATGAGAATGAAGCATGTGATATAAAGGTTGTTGTCAAGAACAGCGGAGGCAGTAGTTGGAAAAATTATAAAGGTACAAAGCTTTGTATCTGGTTAGATGGCAATGATTATGGATATAGAATAGAATTGCCACCAGATCTTGAGGTTAATTCAGGAGAAGAATTTACATTTACATTATATGATTTTGTTATGCCGCAGAAAGATAATGTAACTATTGAATTTCAAATGTTGCAAGAGGGGGTTCAATACTTTGGAGAAAAGGAAGGCGGAATGATATATCGGATTAAATAAGAAACCATATTATATAAAGTGCGACTGCATATTAAACTAACTTCAAAAAATAGTTTAATTAGATCACAACTTTTAATTTAGAAAATATATTTGACCCCATTTTTACCCCAAGACAACCAAAACCCAATGGAATCATTGACATGTAATGTGGATTTATGTGTAAAACACCTCTAAAAATCATCAGTTTTATCACAATATGAACATATTTTGCATCAATGAACACTCTTAACAATACTCATAACCCGAAGGTCTTTGGTTCAAATCCAAACTCCGCAATGTTTAAAACCCTTGTAAATGATGTGACCCCAATAAGTTAGACTTTATTGCGTAGTAGTTTTTAACTGCTACGCAATTGTTTTATGCCACCAAGAGACTGAGCCTGTATTCTACAGGGCTCATCCATCCTAGTTTCTCTTTAATTCGTTTCTCGTTATAATACTTTATATATTTGTCAATTGTCTCTTTCAGTTGCTCATAACTATAATAAACTACGCCATAATACATTTCTTGTTTCATAATTCCAAAGAAGTTTTCCATTACTGAATTATCATGACAATTTCCTTTCCGAGACATGCTTTGGAAGATTTTATTTTCTTTCAGCTTATAACTATAAGTTTTCATCTGGTAAGCCCATCCTTGATCTGAATGAAATGTACGCCTGTATTTACAATCTCTTGTAATTTTTATGGCTTCATTTAAGGCATTCATTACATTTTCAGCAGATGGTCGCCTAGAAATACTATAACTAATTATTTCCCTATTGCACATATCCATAAATGAATCCAGATAAAGTTTCTTGATGGTCATTCGCCCTTTGTCATCTATATCATAATATTTAAATTCAGAGGTATCTGTTGTAATCTTTTGGTGTGGAATATGAGTTTCAAACCTCCTATGAATTCTATTAGTAGCAACCGTACCTACCTTGCCTTTATAAGAACTGTATTTACGGCTTTTTCTGGTAAAGGTCGTAACTTGAAGACCAAGATTCTGAACAATTCGTTGAACACGTTTCTTGTTAACAATAAGTCCCTGTTTTCTTAATTCTCCATAAATTCGATGATAGCCGAAATCTTTGTTTTCTTTTCTAATTTCAAGGATTCTTTGCTCAAGATCCTCATTTGGATTTTCTCTATCAAAGCGTTTTTGCCAGTACATATATGTTGCTTTGGGAAAACCTGTGTATACGAGAATATCTTTTAGTTTGAAGTCTCTTCGGAGGCTGTGGATGATTCTCGCTGTTTTTTTAGAAGAGATTCCTCTTCTAAACGCAGCCTCCTCAGTTCTTTTAAATAGGCATTCTCTATTCTTAATTTGAGATTTTCATCTTCAAGTTGTTTTAAATACTCTGAATTATTGCTAACTGTTTCAATATTTGTGGATTTGCTTTCCTTTGGCTTAGACACCTTAGAACGTCGCCCCTTTCGTTTGGGTCGTAAAGCATCAGGACCAGCAATTCTAAAATCATTTACCCACTTAGTAATTAATGGTGGATTGTTTATGCCAACGGATAGAGCCAACTCCTGATAAGAGACCTCTGTTAATAAATATAACTCTACCACATGAAGTTTAAATTCGAAAGTATATGTTTCGTTTTTTCTGGAACGCATTAAGCCTTCTGCACCAAAAGCTTTATATGCAGCTACCCAGTGTTGAACAGGTTTCTTATCTGGAATTCCATATTTCTTAGCTAAATAGGTATAGCTTCCTTCGTCATTTAAATAAGCCTTTACCATTTCCATTTTCATTTCAAAACTATATTTTGCCATAAAAAAATGACCTCCCATATGTTAGAATTTTAGGTCTAACATATGGGGGTCGGTTCAGTTTACGAGGGTTTTTAGTTTAGAAATTTCATGAAATATAATTTAACAATAATTGACTACAATTGTTTCAAAAGGGTTACAAACTATTTTTCATTAATAAATACTATTATTAAGATGTCTGCAATAGGAAGGCTGAATAAACCTACACAGATTAAATGCCAAAAGAAGTTGCAACTGAAAAAGCGGTTACTAAGAGAATCACTAGGTTATGATTCTAAAATAATTTATAATCCCTCCATTGTTCTAAATTAAATTAAAAAATAAGCACCAGGCGATATGGAATCTGAGAATTTTTAATTCAATGCCCTTAAATTTTTAAGGGAAAAATCCAAAATAGGAGCAGAATGGGTTAGTGACCCACATGAAACATAGTCAACCCCTATTTCACCAAGTTCCTTTAGTTTCTCTTTTGTTACATTTCCAGAACACTCTGTTTTCGCTCTGTTACCAATACGGGACACTGCCACTTTAAGGGTTTCATTATCCATGTTATCAAGCATAATAACATCTGCACCTGCTACTAACGCTTCATCAACCATTTTTAGAGTTTCAACCTCAACTTCAATTTTATGAACAAATGGAGCATAATCCTTTGCAAGTTTTATTGCTTCAGCAACACCACCAGCCGCCGTAATATGGTTGTCCTTAATAAGAATTCCGTCTGATAAATTATATCTGTGGTTATATCCTCCGCCAATCTTTACGGCATATTTTTCAAAAATACGCATATTGGGTGTTGTTTTTCTAGTATCCAGCAGTTTGGTTTTATAAGGTTTAAGCTCCTGAACAAATTGGCTTGTATAAGTTGCAATTCCACTCATTCGCTGCAAAAAATTCAAAGCAGTACGCTCACCCGATAATATTGCTTGCATATTACCATATAACATACCGATTTGGGTACCTTCTTGAATGAAATCACCATCTCTATAGTCCGTTTCAAATCGAGCTGAAGAATCTATTAGTTTAAAAGTGTAGCTAAAGATATCCAGTCCTGCAATAACACCAGTTTGTTTGCAAATCAAATTTGTACAACCCTGCTTTTGAGGAGGCACAATAGCATTCGTTGTAATATCTTCACTGGTAATATCCTCTTTAAGGGCATCCCTAATATAGTCCTCTACATTAACTTTCATACATACACAATTCAACACGATTAACACGTCCTTTTCTAATTTCATTTAAGACCAAATGATGATACTCCTCTTGTAGTTGGTCTGTGTTTTTAAATAGATTACACTTGCTGGAGAAATTTTTATTTTGTACCTCAATATTTTTAATATTTATGCCTATAGCATGTGCTGACCTTTTTGAGAAGACCAAAGCTTCCAAAAGAGAATTGCTTGCTAATCGGTTAGCTCCATGAACACCGTTACAGCTTGTCTCGCCAACCGCATATAAATTTTTCATTGAAGTTTCACAATCTAAGTTCACCTGAACGCCACCCATAAAGTAATGCTGGGCAGGCGTAACGGGTACAAGCTCGGTTGATAAATTAAAGCCTTCTTCCAAGCATTTTTTATAAATATTCGGAAATCTTTCTTTAATTTTCTCTTCCGGCATATTACGCATGGATAAATAAACATGATCTGTATTATACTTTTTCATTTGCTTGTATATTGCCTCGCTTACTACATCTCTGGGTTGCAATTCGTCAACGAAACGCTGACCTTCTTCATTAATTAGTGTGGCGCCTTCTCCACGAACAGCTTCGGAAATTAAAAAGCTTCGGCCCTTTTTTCTTGAATACAGCGCTGTAGGGTGAAATTGAATATAATTCATATCAATTAAATTGATTTTATGTTTAATAGCTATTGCTACGGAATCTCCACAAATATGTTTCATGTTAGTGGAATGTTCAAACAAACCGCCGATACCTCCTGTTGCCCATACAACTATACGAGAAGAAATATTATAAATTGCCCCGTCCATTGTTTTTACAACAACGCCTGTGCAGGTATTGTTATTTTCCAATATATCAATCATAGCAGTATCAGGAACAATCGTAATGTTTTCTCTTTTTCTTGCCTGTTGAAGCAGTTTTCCTGTAATTTCGTTTCCTGTTATATCTTTATAGTGCAAAATCCGATTTACCGAGTGAGCACCCTCTCTGGAATAAGAAAAATCTTTCCCATTGTGTTCAAAAGTTACACCTAATTTAATTAAGTCCTCAATAATACTTCTGGAAGAACGGATAAGCACTTCAACAGCCCTATTATTATTTTTATATTTACCTGCTTTCATTGTATCTTCAAAATAGCTTTCATAATCATCATTATTTTTTAGTACGGCAATTCCTCCTTGGGCTAAAAAGGAATTACTGTCTTCCACTTGATTTTTTGTAATAACAGTGATTTTAATATGTTTAGGTATATTTAAAGCACAAAATAGCCCTGCTGCACCTGTTCCAACAATTACAACATCAGCTTCATTTAACACAACTGTACCTTCTTTCTAAGAAATAAATTCTGTTTTGTACAACTTTTAGAAATCTTAAATAAGTGTTTGAATTTTAATTTCCAAGCTCATGCATCCTTAATAAAGAGGTTTGGGCTTTTTGCCGTAGCTTTTCATCTAAAATAATTTCATCCTCCATTAAAGTTAATACGTCATAAATTTTTTGTAGGGTATTTAGCTTCATATCCCCGCAGTATTGATTTTGATTCACAAGGTAAAAAAATTTCTTCGGATTTTTATTATGAAGTTCATGTAAAATCCCATTTTCTGTGCAAATTATAAAGCTTTGGTCTTGGCTTTTCGTTGCATAGTCAATAATTTCTGATGTACTGCCAATATAGTCAGCCAAGTTTATCACATCAATGCTGCATTCTGGATGAACTAGAACTTTTGCATTGGGATATTCTTTTTTAGCTTTTAAAACACTAGTTGTTGTAATGGCCTGATGTACAGGACAGTAACCATTATGAAAAATAAAATTTTTATCTGGAATTTTAGTTGATATATATGTACCAAGATGCTTATCGGGAATAAACAAAATATTTTTCTGAGGCAGCTTTGATATTATTTGGTATGCGTTGGATGAAGTCACACAAACATCGGAATGCGCTTTAATTTTAGCGGTGGAGTTTATATAACAAACAACAGCTATATCAGTATACTTTGCTTTTATATTATTAATTGTTTCAACATCAATCATATGTGCCATGGGACAATCCGCTAGATTATCAACCATATATATTTTCTTTTGCGGATTTAAAATTTTTGCACTCTCTCCCATAAATTTTACACCACTGAACAAAATGGTTTGTTGTTGAACTTTAGTAGCCACTTTACTTAAATAATAGGAATCCCCAACATAATCTGCAATTTTTTGAACTTCACTTTCTACATAATAGTGAGCTAAAATAGCAACATTTTTTTGGGCTTTAAGCTTTTTAATTTCATCGTTTAAATTCATATCGTTCACCTCAATTGAGCTTAGAATTAATAAGTATTTCTCTTTATGATACTATGACATAATTTTTAATGTATGTCAATACATATGTATATACATGTGTATTGGTAATTGTTTCGTAAATTTGGTCTCAAAATTAACGATTATTTAGCAGTAAACAAAAGGCGTTGTTACAATATTTGTTACCAAGGTGAGACCAACACTATTTACAATGTTATTAAAGATAGATGGTGCAAGGTGGTGTAAGTATGAATCATATCCAAAAAATTGTTACAAATGTAAGATATAACATATGTATAGATAAGTTTGAAAGCGACGAGGTTATTGGTAAATTTTATCATTGTTTTTCAGACAAACCAGTAGTTTTTAAAACATCTTTAGGAATGATAAATTCCCTGGAAAAGGTGATGGATATGATTGACTATCCGCAAAAGACAACCAAAAGTCGTATTTTTAAAATAAGCAAAGTGAATGAAGATAAGAGAGTTAAGGAGTTGACAAAACTAATGAGCGAACCTGATGCAATGAAAAATAGAGGAGAAAAAGCAACATTTATTGTTGAAGTTAAATATAGAGAAAACGCTACATGGCAGGGAACAGTTAAATGGGTAGAGGAAAATAAAGAGCAAAGTTTCAGAAGTGCCCTTGAGTTAATTAAGCTTATTGATAGTGCAAGCGAAGCTATATGATATTGAGCTTTATAGTAAGGGGAAGTTGTTATTAAAATTTTGATATTAAATTCTATCATTACATAAAAAAAGTAACTTGTAACGTGATATTGAGACCATCATGTTACTTTTTTTTTGTAAAATAATAATAAACTTGGTAAAGTCTGCTTTAACGCTGAACGAAGGTCACAAAAATAGTAATAAAAAGCCAATAATTAATTGGTGTTGTTACCGATTTTGAGACCTACTTGTTACCGTGACATACTATTATTGAAATCAGAGATAACGTGGAACTAAAAAATGGTATAAGTTGAAGCAAATTATAGAGATAATAGAGCGGGAGGAATTGGGTATGAAGTTTAGAAAAGGTTTAGTAATTGGATTAGGTTTAGCATTAAGTTTACAAAGCGTGGTTGTATTTGCAGGTGATGTATCATCGGAAGTTACTTCCACTACATCAGCCGTAACAAGCACTATAGATGAAGCAACAGGAGAAACAGCAACAGAAGATGAAGCAACAGAAGAAACAGCAACAGAAGATGAAGCAACAGAAGATGAAGCAACAGAAGAGCCAGCAACAGAAGAAACAGTAACAGAAGATGAAGCAACAGAAGAGCCAGCAACAGAAGAAACAGTAACAGAAGAAACAACAACAGAAGAGCCAGTAGTGGAAGAGCCAGTAGTGGAAGAACCAGTAGTAGAAGAACCAGTAGTAGAAGAGCCAGTAGTGGAAGAGCCAGTAGTAGAAGAGCCAGTAGTAGAAGAGCCAGTAGTGGAAGAGCCAGTAGTGGAAGAGCCAGTAGTGGAAGAGCCAGCAGTGGAAGAGCCAGTAGTGGAAGAGCCAGTAGTGGAAGAGCCAGCAGTGGAAGAGCCAGTAGTGGAAGAGCCAGTAGTAGAAGAGCCAGTAGAGGTAGAACCAGTAATAGCAGAGCCATTAGTAGAGGTTGTACCAGAAGTTAAGGCAAATGCAACTTTATTAATCACTAATAAACTACTATGTGATGACGGTGAAATTATTTTTCAGGAAGAAGTAAAAGATTTAGTTGTGGGCACCACAGTGGATATTGCAGAATATGTAGATGAGAATGAAGATGTTAAAGCAGTTAATGGAACTGGAACTATTGAATTAGTCGAAGGCCAGAATGAAATAGTGATTGAATATAGATTTGTAAGTGATATCGAAGAAGAAAACAACGCTGATACAGTAGAAGAAGAGTATGCTGGCGAATTGATGCGCTAAACAAAAAAAGAAGGTGGGAAGGCTATGAGGTTAAAAAAAGCACTTTCGTTGCTGATGGCAATGGTTATGGTTGTGGCATTAATGCCAACAACTGCAATGGCAACAGTTAGTACTGGCAATGGAAATCCGCAGTTAACAAAAAAGGCTGAATGGGTAGACCAAGAAAGCGGCTTGGCAAAGATTACCTTGCAAGCAAAAGGAACACCAATTGTGACGCCAAAAAAAGGAGCAGATGTAGTTGTTGTTATGGACTACTCTGGCAGTATGGAAGATGTGATTTCCAGTGAAACCTTTACTTGTAATGAGAAAGTCACATGGACATATTCGTATAGTGATTGGTGGTTTTGGTATCATTATGATGTATACACAGGTACATGTCCAAATGGTCATCGTTATGAGGCTGAGGTTGACCATGGGGATATCCCGGCTCCAAAAACTTGCAATAAGACGTGGACTGTGGAGAAAACAAGATGGGAAGCGTCAAAAAATGCTTTAGATACTTTATTGAATGAAATCATACCGACGACTGAAAGCAGCAATCAAGTAGCGGTCGTTGCTTTCGATAGTAAAGTAAGAAACGGATACACCAATGATTTTACAAATGATAAAGGAAGCATTAGTACAACAATAAATAATTTATCTGATCCACATGAAGGAAATGGAAAAGGTACAAATTATGACAAGGCTTTAAAAAAAGTAAAGGATTATATTAATAATAGAAGTGACAAAAGCAGAGATGCATATGTAGTGTTTTTAAGTGATGGTGAACCCGATAGAGGTTCTGAAGGCACTGGAGAAATGCAAGCAATAAAAAATCAGGGAACTACCGTCTATACAATTGGTTTGGCTTTAAATAGTTCGGATGCAATTGATCGTTTAGAGACATATGCTAGCCAACCAGAGTTTTTTAAAAACATTAGCACGGCTTCTGATTTAGATGGTTTATTCAGAGATATTGGGGAGACCATTGCATCTGAGGTAACCATTTGGGATACCATCGATACAGAATATTTCTCTGTAACGAAAAAACCTGGAGAAAATATATCTTATGAAGCAAGCAAAGGCGCTGTTCAGTTTACTAACGATAAGGACTTTGCATGGAATATTGAAAACTTCTCTGAAAGTGGAGAAACTTTAGAGATTTATATACAGTTGAAAGCTGAGTATTTAAATACGAATGCGTATTATCCAACAAATGCGCAAGACAGTGCCTACGGTCAGTATGTAGGAGAGGAAGGAACAAATGTTCCTTTATATGTTACTGAAAATGATGTAAGTTCCGCAGTACCTCAATTAGCTACGGCGGCAGTGCCAACATATTTAGTTACAGGAACAATTGATAATGGCGGTACAGTAACAAACGGAAGTCAGCCAGATGTATCAACATCATTGGATATGGAATTTACAGCAAACCCAGGGTACCATATAGCAAGTATAACAAAAAATGGAGTACCTCAACCTCTTACGGGAATAACAACAAGCTATGTATACCCAGGAGGAGCAGTAACTGAGAATGTAACTGTAAATGTAACAACAGCAGAAAATTCAAATGTAACAATTACTTATACAGCCACAGAAGGTGGCAGTGTAAATCCGCCATCACAAGGTGTAGCGCCAGCAACTGGTTCAGCAACAGGCTCAGTGGCAACGCCAAACCCAGGGTTCCAGTTTGTAAACTGGACCATTGGAAGTACAGGGGTAGAGGCAGGCGGAAATCCAACCCTTACTAAAGCACAAGTAGATGCTGTAGCAAAAAATAGCGATGGAATATATGTAGCAACAGAATTTATAGCAAACTTTGTAGAGAATGGTGATGTAACAATAAACTATGTGGCAGTTGGCGGAGGTTCGGTAAACAAACCGAGCGAAGCTTTAACACAATCTACTAGCGAAACATTAAAGCCATCTACAGGGAACGTAAAAGGAGCTACGGCTACCGCAAATAAAGGGCATGAATTCATTGGCTGGGCAACAACTGATACAGCTACAACTGTAGCACACTGTATTTCAACCAATCCGCACTATGTACCTTCAAAAGTGGGCGGTGTATATCAAGCCGCAACATATTATGCGATATTTGCCGAGAAAAATGTAACAATCACTTATGTGGCAGGGGATGGGGGCAGTGTAAGCCCAGAATTTGAGCAAGTTAAGGCTAAGAATGGAAAAGCAAAAGGTTCAACAGCCACAGCTGATGCAGGGTATGTATTTGATAACTGGACAGATGCAAATGGAACAGTTGTAGGAGACGATGCATTATTTGTACCTTCAAAAACAAGTGGAGTATTTGAAGCAGCAACCTATAGAGCAAATTTTGTTGAGGATGAAAAAGTAACAATTTCTTACACAGCAGGAATAGGTGGCAGTGTAAGTTCCCAGTCAGAAGAGGTATCACCAGTAACAGGAGATCCAATTGGCTCAACAGCTACGGCAAGTGCAGGCTATGTATTTAATAACTGGACGGATGCAAATGGAACGGTTGTAGAAGAAGATGCATTATTTGTACCTTCAAAAACAAGTGGAGTATTTGCAGCAGCAACTTACACAGCAAATTTTGTTGAGGATGAAAAAGTAACGATTTCTTACACAGCAGGAATAGGCGGCAGTGTAAGCGCAGAATCAGAAGAGGTAGCCCCGGTAACAGGAAAACCAGTGGGCTCAACAGCCAAAGCTGATGCAGGATACCACTTTGTTAGCTGGAAAACTGCAGACCAAACAGAAGTAGGAGCAGATCCATTGCTTGTACCTACGAAGAACGGCGAAGAAACATACAAAGCAATTACCTATTATGCAAGTTTTGCAGAGGATGCTTATGTAACAATAAACTATGTGGCAGGAAATGGCGGAAGTGTAAGCGATTCGTCAGACACAGTAAACCCTGCAATAGGAAATCCTAATGGCTCAACAGCTACGGCAAATGCAGGCTATGTATTTAATAACTGGACGGATGCAAATGGAACGGTTGTAGGAGAAGATGCATTATTTGTACCTTCAAAAATAAGTGGAGTATTTGCAGCAGCAACCTATACAGCAAATTTTGTTGAGGATGAAAAAGTAACAATTTCTTACACAGCAGGAATAGGCGGCAGTGTAAGCGCAGAATCAGAAGAGGTAGCCCCGGTAACAGGAGAACCAATCGGCTCAACAGCCAAAGCTGATGCAGGATACCACTTTGTTAGCTGGAAAACTGCAGACCAAACAGAAGTAGGAGCAGATCCATTGCTTGTACCTACGAAGAACGGCGAAGAAACATACAAAGCAATTACCTATTATGCAAGTTTTGCAGAGGATGCTTATGTAACAATAAACTATGTGGCAGGAAATGGCGGAAGTGTAAGCGATTCGTCAGACACAGTAAACCCTGCAATAGGAAATCCTAATGGCTCAACAGCTACGGCAAATGCAGGCTATGTATTTAATAACTGGACGGATGCAAATGGAACGGTTGTAGGAGAAGATGCATTATTTGTACCTTCAAAAACAAGTGGAGTATTTGCAACAGCAACCTACACAGCAAATTTTGTTGAGGATGAAAAAGCAACAATTTCTTACACAGCAGGAATAGGAGGCAGTGTAAGCCCAGATTCAGAAGAGGTAGCACCAGTAACAGGAGATCCAATGGGCTCAACAGCTACAGCAAGCACAGGCTATGTATTTAATAGCTGGACGGATGCAAATGGAACGGTTGTAGGAGAAGATGCATTATTTGTACCTTCAAAAACAAGTGGAGTATTTGCAGCAGCAACCTATACAGCAAATTTTGTTGAGGATGAAAAAGTAACAATTTCTTACACAGCAGGAATAGGCGGCAGTGTAAGCCCAGATTCAGAAGAGGTAGCACCAGTAACAGGAGATCCAATGGGCTCAACAGCCACGGCAAGTGCAGGCTATGTATTTAATAGCTGGACGGATGCAGACGGAAATGAAGTTGGAACCGATAAAGCATTTGTACCACAGCAAAACGCGAACGGAGTTTATACAGAGGCAACGTATACAGCGAACTTTGTTGAGGAGGCTTATGTAACAGTAGAATATATTGCTGGAACAGGCGGAACGATTTCGGATATAGCTACAGGAGCAGCTGTATCCCGTACAACTGAAGATATAGCACCAGCCACAGGGACACCAAAGGGAACTACAGCAGATAGATTAACAGGCTACGATTTTGTAAATTGGACCAACAGTCAAGGTGTTGAGGTTGGTACATCATATGAATTTAAGCCAACACAAACGCAGGGTGTGTTTATTGCTGATACCTACACAGCTAACTTTAAGCCTAAATATCATAATTTTGTAGTTGAAGATATTTATCAGAACTTGATGGGCGAAGAAATTGATGATTTGCATTCAGTAACAGGCAAAGATTCAAGTTTAGCATTTAATTCAGAAATTAGCAGTGTAAAGGATGAGTATCTAAGAGGATATGAATATTCAGACATGATAGTTTATGTTGACGAAGTAGAATATGAGGATGCTGGTCTTTCAGAGTTAGGTATTACAGTAGATAGGATAAGCGGAACCTTAACAGGCAATTTACCAGACAATCAGATTTGGGTAAAATACATCTATAATGAAGTAGAAAAATATGATGTAACGTATACAAGCGAAGGCAAGGTAGCAGGTATGCCTGAACCTATAACAGACGCAATAGCAGGGGACGAAATAATAATTTCAACAGCGATTCCTGTAAGGGATGGATTTGACTTCCTTGGATGGATACCAGAGATTAATGGTGACACAATAGAGGTTACAGACGGCAAGTTCATTATGCAAGGTGGAGATGTGGAAATTAGAGCATCTTGGAAAGCAAATGAGGAAGTATGGAATTACGATGTTAAGTATTATACTGAAGACGGTAATTTAATAACTACCATACCTTCAACTGTATTAAAGAGAGACCCTGTTGTTACAACCGTTGAAGATAAAACCCCTGAAGGCTACAAATTACAGGGTTATACATTTAACGGCGGAGAAATGACACCAGAGCTTAGTGCAGAAATAACTGAAGATGGCCAGACAATTGCAGTTTACTATGTGAAAAATGACCTTACTGTAAAACATGTATACGGTTCAACAACTGTATATGATAGCAATCAATCAAAGGCTAACCTTTCAGCAGAAGATGGAGAAATAATTGTTAATGCAGTAACTAGTGGCAGATACACAAGAATTGTAAGTGCAAGTTTAAACAACGAGTCCCTTGGCCGTGTAAGTACGGTAAAAGTTGTACCTGATGGCGAAGGCAAGTATGAGGTAGTATTTACCTATAAAACAAAATCCTCCAGCGACTCTGATGATGACAACACATACAATCCAGGAACATCAGACTCTACACCTGGTGAAGAAGTAACAATTATTGAAGACCCTGCTGTAGCTTTGCAGGACGGTCTTGAAACCATTGACCATTATGCTTATGTATTTGGTTATGAAGATGGAACAGTAAGACCGGAAAACAAAGTTACCCGTGAAGAGGTTGCTACTATCTTCTACCGCCTGCTTACAGACGGAACAAGAGATGCACTTTTTACAAGGGAACAGGATTTCCCTGATGTACAAAAAAGCAGATGGTCTAACGTAGCGATTGCAACGCTTTTAAACGGTAATATAGTAAGCGGTTATCCAGACAGTGAGTTTAAACCGGGAAATTATATTACAAGAGCTGAGTTTGCAGCAATTGTAGCTAAATTTGATAACCTTAGTTATTCAGGCGATAGCCAGTTTAATGATATTAATGGACACTGGGCAGCAAACTATATTAACTCAGCGGCACTTAAGGGCTGGATTAACGGATATCCTGATGGTTCATTCCAACCAGATGCTTATATAACAAGAGCTGAGGCAATAACACTTATTAACGCAGTGTTAGGCAGACAGGTAGATGAGGATGGTTTACTTCCAGAGGCTAAATATTGGTCAGATAACACAGCTGACAAATGGTATTATGAAGCAATTATGGAAGCTACTAACTCACATGATTATGAGGGAGAAAGTGAATCCGATGTTGAGACGTGGACTTCCATAACAGAAGACAAGATTTGGACTGAAAGATAAGATTTTTCAACCTGATTTGTAGTTTCATTAATAAAAAGCCCCTGCTTTGAATTAAAAATCTAAGCGGGGGCTTTAAGTTTGGGAAGATATAAATAAATCAATTGACAAAAATTGGAATTGTGATAACATTTATACAGGGTATATAAGTGAACTTGGGGGGGATGTAGTCTTGGATAAAGGAAATACTATTAATGAAGAGAAAAAACTGCATATTGAATTGTTTGGTGGCTTTTCAATTTCATACGGTGGTAAAGTCTATTTAAAAGACAATGGGTCTTCTAAAAAGGTTATGAACATTCTCCAGTATCTTATTATAAATAAAAACAATAAGGTTTCATATGATAATCTTGTTTATGCCATGAAACTGGATGAGGGCAATAAAAATCCCACGGCTGTATTAAAAAATCTTATTTACCGTGTAAGAACACTTCTTAAAGTATCAGGACTTCCCGATTTAGATTATATTTTGCAAACATCGGGCACATATAGTTGGAACAATGATATTGAATGTGTTGTTGATGTGGAGCTTTTTCAAGACTATTGCAAGAAGGCACAGGATAAGGATAAAACCGATGAGGAAAAGTTAGAGTTTTATAATAAGGCTATTAAGATTTATGGTGGAAAGCTTTTGCCTAAAAATGCTGTTGAGTTGTGGATAGTACCACTGACCACCTATTATGACAGCGTGTTTAGCCAGTGCATAAAAGAATGCTATGGATTGGTTAAAAAGAACGGTGATTACAGCGCCATGATACATATTTGTTCCAAAGCAATTGAGATAGACCCTTACGACGAAAAAAATTACGTAATGCTGATTGAGTGCTACTGCAAGCTTGAAAAATATAAAGATGCTTTGGCAGCCTATGAAAAAATAACAGACTTGATTTATGAAGAACTTGGAGTTAAGCCATCTGAGGAGCTTATTGAGTTTTATAAGGACATTATGAGCAACTTGAATCAGGTGGAAAAAAACCTTGTGGTAATTGATGGAGAAATTAGGGAAGATAGCGAAGAGCCCAACGGTGCATACTATTGCCCATATGGAATGTTTAAATCCATGGCGCAGTATACGATGCGTATGTTTGAAAGAACGGGACAATCACTGTGCATGGCGTTATTTACTGTGACAGACCCAAATGGCGGAATGCCACCCAAAAAGAAGCGATTAGTAACGATGGACAATCTTAAAGACACAATAAATACATCTCTTAGACGGGGAGATTTATTTTCCAGGTATAGTGCAACACAGTATATTGTTATGCTTGTAAGCGCAGATTATGAAAATAGCTGCAAAGTTGGTCAAAGGATAATGGATAAGTATAACAGCAAGTTTTTTGCAAGAACAACAAAAATAACTTACAAAGTTAAGGTTATGAATATAAGCAAATAATGAAAAATGATGTTGTGTCAGCAGCATCATTTTCTTTTTTTATAAGATGGATATAGATTTAGCAATAAAAAATGATAGAAAACGACTTTTTCAAAAAATTACTTTAATAATGGAAAAATTTATTATATAATTGAATTAAGAAGAGATAGACAGATTGCGAAAAGAGGTGGAGTCTATGAAAAAAGTTAAATTTAAGCCCAACAGAGAAAATTTTCTTTCTATAATAGTGTTATTTGTGCTTATCATAGGAACTGTGGTTATGGGTGGAGACAAATTAAATATAAAAACGCCTGTGGCCAGTGGTAAAAGTGTGCTTCAAAATTCAAAAGCGGCTATAGATGCCTCCAATGTGAATGAAGGATATATTATGGCAAAATATTTAGGCAGCAGCACTGGCAAAATTAAACTTATTATTGAAAAGTCGGGAGGAACTGCATATACATATGATATAACGCTTAAAAATACCTATGAGACCTTCCCATTAACAGAAGGCAATGGAAGTTATAAGGTTACAGTATATGAAAATATTGGCGGAACAAAATATTCAACAGCCTATGGAACGTCGGTTACAGCTAGTATCAAAGATGAATATTCACCGTTTCTTTATCCAAACCAGTATGTAAACTTTACCGAAAAGTCTGCTGTAGTTTCACAAGGGGTAAAAGTTACAGAGGGTTGTACAACAGAACTGGAAAAGGTTCAAAATATATATAACTATGTTGTTGATAATTTTACCTATGACTATGCCAAAGCGAAAACCGTTCAGTCTGGCTATGTACCTAATGTTGACGTTATACTAAGCAGTAAAAAAGGCATCTGCCTTGACTATGCATCGGTTATGGCGTCTATGCTTAGAAGCCAGGATATACCAGCAAAGCTTATGGTTGGTTACGCTGGCAATACTTATCACGCATGGATAACGGTATACATTAAAGATGTGGGATGGGTGGATAACATTATTTACTTTGACGGAAGTGATTGGAAGCTTATGGACCCAACCTTTGCATCTACTGCATCAGGTGGAGTAAGCTCACAGGTAACTTTTAAGCCAAATGAAAAGAACTATTCTGCAAGATTTGCTTATTAATTTCCATAAATCAAGATTGATGGTGAAAATATGAAAAAAAATGGAACTAAAATGCTGAAGGAGCATGAATTATCAGCTTTTTGTATGGAGGTTTCCATGCTTTTAAGTGCAGGAATGTCCTTAGAGCAGGGGATACTTACCATTGCGGATGATGAAAAAACTAAAGAGGGCAAGGATTTGTTTATGGGCATTTTTAATGCCATGAGTGAAGGTGCTGCATTTAATCAGGCACTTGTTACGGCAGGGGCATTTCCAACCTATCTTACAGACATGGTACTTATGGGCGAAAAAACAGGTAACCTTGAAAAAATACTTGAAGAGCTGCACACTTTTTATGATAAAAAAGAAGAGCTGTATTCAACAATAAAAACGGCAGTGCTATACCCATGTATTATGGCTATAATGATGTTCATTGTTCTGTTAGTACTTGTTGTGAAGATATTGCCTGTTTTTAACCAAGTATATTATGACTTGGGTAGTGGCATACCCACCTCAACAATTGTAGTAATGAAGGTAGGACGGATTTTAAGTGTTGTGGCCATGGGTGCATTTGGTGCAGTTATTTTGGTAGCCATCGTATCTTTAATCTACCAAAAGCTTAATCAAGGGAAACTATTATTTGATTTTGAAAAAATATTTATGTCTAAAAGCAAAACAGGGGCCATTATTTCTAAGGCAAGGTTTGCATCTGTACTTTCAATGGCCTTTTCCAGTGGGCTTGAGCTTGAATACGCAATGGATTTGGCTGAATGCTTTATCAGCAATCCGCTAATTAAGGAAAAAATAAAACAATGCAAGGAAGATGTATCAAAGGGAGAGTCACTTTCTAACGCTATTGAAAAAGCTGGAATTTTTCAGGGCGTAAACGCAGGCATATTAAGCATAGGCTTAAAAAGCGGAAATGCAGAAACTGCACTTAAAAATATCTCTGAAAAATACGCTAATGAGTCTGAAGATAGAATATCGGAAATGGTCTCTTCTGTTGAGCCTGTTTTGGTTATTGCATTGTCTTTAATGGTGGGGTTAATACTTCTTATGGTAATGATGCCTTTGCTTGGGATTATGTCTGCATTGGGCTGAAAGGGCAGGAGATAGCAGTGATTATTTCAAAAAAGAAGAAAAATATTTCAGGGTTATTGGGGTATGGCATAGTGCTTGTGGCCATCCTTGGGTTTTTTATTGTAAGTACAAACCGTATGTACGAAAGCAGCAGTGAAGATGGCTGTAGGTTGCTTATAGAGGCAGTGGCAAAAACTGCTGTGCATTGCTATGCTATTGAAGGGCAGTATCCTAAGGATATAGATTACCTGGAGGAAAACTATGGGTTAAGCTATAACCACGATAGATACACAGTGCATTATGAGTTGACAGGTGCCAATCTTATGCCAGGAATTTTTGTTACGGAGAGTGATTTAAATGATTAAAAGCAATACAAAAAAACACAGCATAGATGTATTTTTTGTGATGTGCATTTTTTTGGCTTTTGCACTGTCCCTTTCAGCGTTACTTGTAGTTGGGGCAAAAATCCATCAAAGTATAAGTGAAAATACAGAAGATAATTATCAGCTTCGTACAAGTCTGCTTTATGTTTCAAATAAAATAGCAGCCTTTAACGAAAACGGCATGGTTTATACGGGCGAATTTAATGGCGGAGACGCATTGTTTTTGGAGGAAAATATTGACGGCATAAGCTATATTACAAAAATATATGCTTACGAAGGTCAGCTTTATGAGCTTTTTAGTGAGGCAGATAGTGACTTGGATGCGGTTTCTGGTACAAAAATTACGGATGTTGCAGGATTTGAAGTGACATATATAAGCGAAAATCTATTAAAAACAAAAGTTCTAAGCCCACAGGGGAAAGAGAATGTTATAATTACGCAAGTTAATTAAGCAGGTGATGTTATGAGTAATCTTAATGGAAATAAATCTGGACTTTTTCTTATGGAGCTGATAGTGGTGACGCTCTTTTTTTCTGTTGCGGCGGTTATATGTTTAAAAGTCTTTTATGCAGGGGAATCTTTAAGTAAGGAAAGCCAAGTGCTTACAAACACCGTTATACAGGCACAAAATGCGGCACAGCTTATTAAAAGTGATAACGGCGGAATTGAAACCTTTTGCGATTACTATGGTGCAACTGCCAAGGATGGTATTATAATTCTATATTTTGATGATGAGTTTGCACCTTGTGACGGTAATATGAATGCAAGTATTAAAATGGTTGTGAAGCAAAAAATAGATGGAGAAATTATTGATTCCACTATTGATTTCATAGATATAGCCAAGGACGAAAGTTTGTATTGCCTTGAAACGAAGACATACACTGGGAGGAACAGCCGATGAAAAGAAGATTAAAGGCCATGGGACTTCCTATTGGTGGGCCGTCTCTTCTTATGGCATTCATACTTTTGTGCCTTACAATTTTTGCAAGCATATCATTTATGGCGGCTAATAGAGATTATAAGCTTTCACAGAAAACAGCAGAACATCTAACACAATATTATGCAGCAGACAGTAGGGCAGAGGAGATTTTGGCCCAAATAGACAACTCATTAAAAAACAATGAGGGGATAGAGGCTATTGAAAATAATTTTAAAGACTATAATGCAATCATTATTAAGGAGGACAATATAATTAATATTACATATGCTGTAGCAGTAAAAGACGAAATGGAACTTTCTGTAGCGGCTAGGGTTACAGAGGGCAATATAAAAGTTTTAGGTTGGAAGGTTGTTAATAACCGTATAATAGAGGATACGCCAACCTTTTTGGATTTGCCGGTTTTTTGATTGAACCTTTTAGAAAGACAGAGGTGTAAAATGGACGTTGTAAATATTTTATCTGAAGCGGTTAACAGAGGTGCATCTGATATTTTTATAATTGCGGGGCTTCCTGTATCCTATAAAGTTAGTGGAAGTATTCAAAGGCTTGAAACGGAAAGGCTTATGCCTCAAAATACCAGAGAGATCATTGAAAATATGTATTGGCTTGCAGACGGCAGAAATATATCGTTGCTTTTAGACAGTGGAGATGATGATTTTTCTTTTTCTGTAAAGAATTTATCTAGGTTCAGGGTGAATACATATAAACAGAGAGGCTCTCTGGCGGCTATTGTGCGTGTAATTTCTTTTGAATTGCCTGTATATACTGAACTTAATATACCTGAAAATGTTATGAGCATTGCTGATTTTAATAATGGCTTTGTGCTTGTAACAGGTCCAGCGGCAAGTGGCAAAAGTACAACCCTTGCATGTATCGTAGATGCTGTAAATTCAACCAGAAATGGGCATATAATAACCTTAGAAGACCCTATTGAATATTTGCACAAGCACAAAGAAAGTGTAGTAAGCCAAAGAGAAGTGCCAATGGATACGCCAAGCTACGTTGTGGCACTGATGGCGGCACTTAGGCAGTCTCCAGATATGGTATTGATTGGTGAGATGAGAGATAGCGACACGATTCGCACAGCGGTTACGGCGGCTGAAACAGGGCATTTTGTGATTTCTACACTGCATACCATTGGTGCGGCAAATACTATAGACCGTATTATAGATGCCTTTCCTGAACAACAGCAGCAGCAAATACGGGTTCAGCTGTCTATGGTACTTAGGGCAGTTGTATCTCAACAGCTTATACCAACGGTTGACGGCAAGGTGGTTCCTGCCTTTGAGGTGATGTTTATAAACAGTGCAATACGTAACATGATAAGGGAATCGAAGATACACCAAATAGATTCGGCTATATTTTCTTCTGGCGATGAGAATATGATATCTATGGATACCAGTATATATAATCTTTATAAAAGCGGTAGAATAACGGCTGAAAATGCTCTTTTATACAGCATCAACAAAGAATTAATGCAAAAGAAAATGAATGCAAATGTGTAAGGGAACAAAAACCTTGGGCGTTGCCCAAACCCACTTGCTTTTTGAAAAAAGCAAGACCAAAAACTTTTATATGGGTCAATGGGTGAAACCCTTGTGGGTGTTTGAGGGCAACGCCCTCAAGGGTTTGACTTTTGTAATTTTAAACCACAATCTTCAGCATTACCGAAGCTCTGAATACATTGTCGAAAAATTCAAATTCCGCTTGGCCTTGATATTTTTCTGCCACAGCTTGAACAGAGGTAATACCAATGCCCTTTCCTTCTCGTTTTGAGGAAAGAAAAACATCTTTCTCCTTTTTAATTTCCCCTTCAAAGCTATTGTCAACTGCAATTACCACGTATTCCCCTACCAATGCGGCACTTACTGTAATAAATGGGGTTGACTCCTGTTGACGTTTACATGCCTCCAGTGCGTTTTCTAAAAGGTTTCCAAATACAATGCATAAATCGCTGTCCGCAACGCCTATGCTTTCAGGCAAATTAATGTGAATGTCGGTTTCTATTTTTTCCTTCTTTGCCTGTTCCATATAATAGTGGGCTATGGTGTTCACTGCATAATTTTTGCACAGCACTATTGCCGTATCCTCGGGAACAGATTGAATGTATTGGCTTACGTATTCCGAAAGCTTTTGGTGGTTGCCAGCGTTTACATAGGCCTGTATCAGTGCCAGATGATGTCTTAAATCATGCCTTGCCGCCCTAGTTTCTTCAATATGGCGGGAAATAGTATTATAGTGTGCCTGTTCCAGTGCAAGTTGACGTTGAATCATGCTTGCTTTCTCCATAAGGCTTACATTTTCCGCAGTTTGTTTCAGGGCAACGGCAAAAATAATACAGCATACTATAATGCTTCCGAAGCAAAAAATGCGAACGATGTAACCAGAGAGGTTTGAGGCCCTTTCAAAGTCAAAGCTATAGGTTGAAAGAAATGTTCCGCTGTAGAAAAAAATGAAAATAAACCACACAAGATTCCACGACTTTCCAGGGGAAATATTTAAAGCAGGAAGTATAGTAGAATTCATTAGCTTTATTAAAAATGGAAAGATAACGGTAATTTGCAAAATTGTGATTATATTGGTGAATAAATAGGTGAATGGAATTGGAAATTTCAAAAGAAGCAATCTTTCAACATAATTTGCATTCACCATAATAAAAGAAGCAACTGAAAATAGAAAGCCAAAAATAAACAGTTGTTTAGACAGCTTTTCCTTTATAATTACAAAGGATAAAAATAAATTAAATACCGAAAAAGCAAGCTGATAACGCTGTGTAACCGAGGGATTCCAATAAGGCTGCCGTGCAATATAGCAAAAAATTAACGCTTGTGTACAAAATAAAATTATGTAAAGAGGTAAAAGTGCGTTTATTGGTATGCGAAGTCTATCCCGAAAGGAATAATAGCGCAGAGCATTAAAGGGGACTAAAAAGATTAAAATATAAATAAAGTTAATGATATCAGAAAGCATCGTTTCGTCTCCTTACGCAATTAAACAGGTAGTCTGTATAGCACTTACGCATTAGTTGAAGTTCCTTTCTGGGAATCGGTATCTTTGTGCCGTTTTTTAAAATGAAGTCTGAACCGTCCTGTGAGGCAATAAAGTTCATATTCACAATATAACTACGGTGGCACCGAAGAAAAATATCCATAGGAAGAAGTTTTCCTAATTCATCCAAGGAGAGATAGGCTTTAATTTTCTCTGGTTTGGTATGAATTAGTACGGTGTTGCCGTAAACTTCTGCAAAAATTATATCTTTTAGAAGGATACGTGTAACCATGTGCCCTGTTTTAACATCTATGTATTTCTCAGCCTGTGCAAACAACTGCTTGCAACGGTCTAAACCAACTTCCACGTCTTCATATCTTAATGGTTTCACAAGGTAATGCACTGCACCTACCTCAAACCCATCTAAAGCATGGTCTAGGCTGGTGGTTGTAAAAATTATCAAACAGCTCTGGTCTGTTTCCCGTAAAGTACGAGCCGTTTCCACTCCTGTTTTTTCCTTCATATAAATATCCAAAAAAACCATGTCATACTCTTTTGTTGGAACGCTTTCCAAAAAATCCTCGCCACTTTCAAAAGCCGAAAGGGTGTAATCCAAGTGGAGTGTATCCATATACTGTTCAATATAGCGTGTTAAAATTTCCCTGTCATTTGCACAATCATCGCATATGCCAATATGCACAGCCCTTCCTCCTTTCAAAAACATACTGCTACAATTTTACCATAATTTAGTTTCACATGAAAGAAGAATTTTAGGGTGAAAGTGCAAATTTAACCCCGATGTCAACCCCTTGTCAACACTTTTTTAAGGTCAAAAAGGGCTTTTCACATCGAAAACTGGCATTTCACATCGAGTTTATTGAAATTTATCCCAAAAAACTGTAAACTACTTGCGTCTGAAGATGAAACACGGGGGAAGCTTTTTACAAGGCTACAATGCTAAAGGGGGAAGAGGAAAGAAGGAAAAATAGAACAGTTGTTATAAAAATTAGGGAAAAAGAGGGAGGAAATTAAAAAATGAGAAAAAGACTTTTAAGTATTTTGCTAACCATTTGTATGGTGTTTAGCCTAATGCCACAAATGGCAATGGCAGAGGACTATACTTATGCTGGCGACGTTACCGAAACAGGCTTAGACCTTACCACAGCACCAGACTATAATGCACGTTATGACGCAGGTGAATATGGGACAATATTTTGGCAGCCAGGCACCAACACCCTAACCTTGAGTGATGCCAACATAAACGTAACCTCGGGCAGTGCTTACGCAATAACCTTGAAAAACAATGCAGAGGTTACCATTGTGGTGGAAGGAAACGACAATGTTCTTAAATCCTCTACCTGTGGTATTGGGCAAGAAAGCTGGGATCCGGGTCCGAATAATGATAACCCTTGGCCATACCCCAACACCACCATTACAGGCAGTGGCACCCTTGAGGTAACAACAACAAGTACAGATATTAATCAAGGGGCAATTGATTTAGGCTACGGAAACCTTACAATTTCTGATAGTGTAACAGTTAATCCAATTTCTGGTGTTGGAAGCATGTCAATTTGTTTGGAGAATAATGGCAATTTAAGCATACTGGACAATGCCAGTGTTACAGTCCCCAGCAAAATGGAAATATACGTTGCTACAGGCGAAATTACCATAGATACCCATGGAACAATAACAGAATGTGATATGTATCCTAAAGATTTTAATTATTCCAAAGGAAACTTAAATGCATGGGTAAACAGAGTGAATAGCTCGGGTTCT
>JBFWMT010000040.1:0-22281 GCA_050251415.1 Anaerotignaceae bacterium
AACCATCACACTCTTTTCTTTTTAGACCAGCGTATAGCGGTGGTCTATTTGTAATACCTAAAATCCTGCATATGAATTATTTAAAAAAAACTTCAATTACCTATTGACTTTTTATTTGCAGGCTAAAGCTATATTATAATTCAAAATTAGCCTTATAACAACTAATATTTGGGGTATATTAATTTCGAGAGGGGTGTTTAAATGAATTTATTAGGCTCTAAAACAGAAAAAAATTTGCTTGCGGCTTTTGCTGGCGAGTCTATGGCAAGAAATCGCTACACTTTTTATGGAAGTCAGGCTAAAAAAGAGGGATACGAAAAGGTGGCTCAGGTGTTTGAGCTGACGGCGGACAACGAGCGTGCACACGCCAAACAGATTTTTAAATATTTATCGGGCATAAGCGATACAGCCGAAAACCTTAAAAATGCTGGCTTTGGTGAGCATGAGGAATGGAGCGAGATTTACAAGACGGCATCAGAGGTGGCCTACGAAGAAGGATTTGACGAAATTGGCAAATTTTTTAAGGGTCTTCAGCAAATTGAACATGACCATGAGGAAAGATTTGTGGCTTTGCAAAAGCAGGTGGCAGATGGTACAATGTTTAAGGACGTACCTGAAACAAAGTGGATTTGCAAAAACTGCGGACATGTACACACAGGTGCAACTCCTCCTGAAAGCTGCCCCGTTTGCAAGCATCCACAGGCATTTTTTGAAAGAAAGCAAGGCAGTTGAAAAACTGCCCGTACATAGGTGAAAATATGGAATATAAAAATACAAGAGAGGCAATTTTTTTGAAACGCCCAAACCGATTTATAGCATTTGTTATTATTGACGGAGAGGAAGAAACAGTACATGTAAAAAACACAGGTAGATGCAAAGAGCTACTAATTTCAGGAGCAAAGGTGATTCTTGAAAAAAGTGAGAATCCGAAGCGAAAGACAAAGTATTCACTTATAGCAGTGTACAAGGGAGATATGCTTATTAACATGGACTCGCAAGTACCAAATGCTGTTGTGGCCGAAGCCTTGAGGGAAGGAAAGATTTCAGAAATAGGAGCGGTTTCTTTTACAAAGCGTGAGGTTACATTTTCACAAAGCAGGTTCGACATTTACTACGAAAAGGGCGAAAAAAAGGGCTTTATTGAGGTGAAAGGCGTGACGCTAGAGCGTGATGGAGTGGCACTATTTCCTGATGCACCTACAATACGGGGAACGCGCCATGTATATGAAATGATTAAGGCAAAGGAAGAGGGCTACGAAGCCAACATTATGCTGCTTATACAAATGATGGGTGTTGAATATTTTACACCAAACATGGAAATGGACAAGAACTTTACCCAAGCGTTGAGCCTTGCCAAAGAAAAAGGTATTAATATAATGGCTTACGACAGTGTTGTAAGGGAAAATAGTATTTACATTGGGAAAAGGATAGAAATACGATTGTAAAGAATAAAACAAATGGTATTTTGTATTTTTCAATATATTTCTGCAAAATTTTACATAGACTTTATTGACATTATCGTTTTTGGGCAACATAATATAGTTATAAATAATGCAGAGGAGGGGTTTATATGGCGGTTGCAAATGTTAATTTATTTTTTAGCAGTGAGCATGTTTGCTCCTTTAATGGTGTTATTAAAGTTAATACGGTAATTCTGCGGTCGTCTGTCTTTATGATATGACGGCCATTTTTTATGGAAAATTAAGTTATTTAATAAAGTTTTGGCTTAAAAATTTATGCACAAATTTTAGGATGGAGGGATTATTATTTTACAAATTAAGAAATCCAAAATTAATGACGAGTACATAGTTTATAATCCGCACAACTTTCAGTTGCATACTCACACAAGGCATAAACGAATTGCAGTTGTAATTAAAAACAATGTGGAGCATCACAGAGTACCAAAAAGCAAGGACTTGCGTATGCTTTACAGCCATATAAGGGTAACTACAAACAAAAGCTATATAAGGCTGATAGAAGAAAGAATAGCCATGCTTACAGGGAAAGCAAAAAGCTTTGATACACCGGCATAACTATAAAGTTGGTTTTTTGGAAAAAATGTATTATAATTCCCTACGGGAGATGATTTGATGAAAAAGATTTTGCTTATGCTCACAGGGGGAACAATTTGCTCTTTTATAAATAGCCACGGCTTTAAGTATGCAGACCATAAAAAGGCCGCACCTATACTTTTAGATAATTTTAAAAGAAACAACACTGATGGTCTTGAAGTTGACTTTGAGGTGGAATGGCCATTAAACATTTTAAGTGAAAATATGACAGTGAATAAATGGGATATATTACTTAAAGCTCTTTCTAAAGTGAAATGGGAGGATTATAAGGGTATTATTATTACCCACGGAACAGACACCCTTGCTTACACAGCAAGTCTCCTGTCTATTGTTTTGGCAGGGTGCAAGGTTCCTGTTTTTATGGTTTCCAGCAATTTCGGCCTTAGTGATAACCGTGCCAATGGTAACCAAAATTTTAAGGCGGCTGTTGAACTTATTGCAAATGGGATAGTTCCGAATGTTTATATAACATATAAAAATAGTGATGGCATAACATATTTACATAAGGGTGCAGAAATAACCCAGTGCCAAAACTATACTTGGAATTTTTACAGCAAAAATATGGTGGACTACAAGGTTTTTAACAATAGTACAGAAACTAAAATAAGCAGAGAAATGCTTTTAAATCAAATCGAATGCCTTAAAAACAACGTGCTTATGGTTGAGCCCTATGTGGGAATAGATTATTCTGCATACAACATTGATGGAAAGAAAGCCGTTATACATGGGCTCTTTCATTCGTCAACGGCATGTGTGGATATTACAGATGATAGTAATAAAATTGAGCATTCCTCTGTATTGCATATGATAAACATGTGTAAAGAAAAAGGCATTGGGTTTTATATTTCCACCTTTGAAAAGGAATTGCTTGAAGAAGAGGCCATGTATTCATCTACAGGTGTATTGCGAAAACACGGTGCAATACCAATTGTTGGTATGACAAAAGAGGTATGCTATGCAAAGCTGATGGTTGCATGTACTCTTTTTACGGAGAAAAATGAAATTGCTGAATTTTTAAAGGAAGAAATTAATGCAGAAATTATTTATTAATTAAATAGCGGTAATAAAAAAACTTGTCCCTCACATAAGTTAGTAATAATAATCTTTTTGGAGGGACTTTTTATGTACAAAAAGCTATGCAAGGCAGCGGCAATTTTAATGATTGTAATACTACATATTTCTTGCTTTTCAACTGATGTATTGGCGGAGGGAGAGACTGTAAATTTAGGTTTGCAAAGTAAATCGGCAATACTTATGGAGGCGGATACCGGCGAAGTAATTTATGAGCAAAATAGCCATGAAAAACTTCCCCCAGCAAGTGTTACGAAGGTTATGACAATACTCTTAATTTACGAAGCTGTAGCAGACGGAAGAATTAAGTGGGATGATACAGTAACAGTAAGTGAGCATGCCGCAAGTATGGGTGGAAGTCAGGTTTTTCTTGAGCCAAATGAACAGCAGACGGTGAAGAATATGACAAAATGTATCTCTGTAGCCAGTGCCAACGATGCGGCAGTGGCGATGGCAGAACATATTGGCGGAAGCGAACAGGGCTTTGTAGAAATGATGAACGCTCGTGCAAAAGAGCTGGGCATGAATGACACTACCTTCATTAATGCTTGTGGTCTTGACGCAGACGGACACGTTACAAGTGCAAACGATATTGCCCTTATGAGCCGTGAGCTAATTAAAAACCACAGTGAGGTTACAGAATTTACCACAACATGGATGGACACAATCACCCATAAAACACGCAAGGGTGAAAGTGAATTTGGTCTTACAAATACCAACAAGCTTGTTAAGTGGTACAATGGTGCTACGGGACTTAAAACAGGTTTTACACAAAAGTCTATGTTTTGTCTGTCTGGTACGGCAACTCGTGATGGTTTGGATTTAGTGGCTGTTGTTATGGGTGCACCAGATTCTACCACTCGTTTTAGAGAGGTTATGCAGTTGTTAGACTATGGCTTTGCAAATTATACAGTTCTTGCTGGGCGTGAGGAAGGAAATGAGTGTGGAGAAGTAGAGATTTACAAGGGCAAAGAGGATTTTGTAAAAGCCCTTGTTGCCACACAGGTGAAAGCACCCGTTAAAAAGGGCGGCGAACAGCAGTTAAATGAGGAAATAGTGCTTAATGAGGTTATTGAAGCACCCTTAGCGCAGGGTGAAAAAATAGGTGAGATTATTTATAGGATTGATGGCAAGGAAGTTGGCAGGTGTGATGTAGTTGCAGCAACATCTGTGGAGAAAATAAAGCTTTTTGGTATGGTGGGACGCCTTAGAGGCAAATGGATTGCATAATAATTATGATGTTTAGCATAGTGGTTACATCAAAGATGATATTGTTAAAATAATTTAAATGTGATAGAATATTTTAGTTGACAATTATAATTAGGTTTAAGAGTTGTGTAAACACAAGGAGAAAAAAATGAAAATAGGTTACTTGGGGCCTGAGGGAACATTTACCCATCAAGCGGCACTTAAATATACAAATAGTTGTAAGAATTTTGAACTAATAGGGTTTCCTGTAATTACAGATGTTTTGCAAGCAGTGGAAAATGGAGAAGTGGATGAAGGTGTTGTACCTTTTGAAAACTCAATAGAGGGTACGGTTACATTTACAATAGACTCCCTTATTTTTGATGTTGATGTAGTAATAGAAGCAGAAATTATTATTCCTATACGTCATAATTTGGTTGCAAAAAAAAGCTGTGTGGCAGAGGATTTGGTTAAGATACTGTCCCATCCACAGGCGTTAGCGCAGTGCAGAAAATATCTTGAGAGAAAATTCAGAAGCGTAGAAAAAATACAGTTTGGGTCTACTGCAGGGGCAGCAAAATTGATTTCTGAAACCAGTGAATCATGGGGAGCTATATGCACAGCAGAGGCAGCACAGGCTTTTGGTTTGGAAATACTTGACGAAGATATTCAAGACGAAAATCAAAACAAAACAAGGTTTTTGGTTGTGTCCAAAAAGCATAATGCAAAGCCTGTGTATGAGGGAAAAACAAGCATTGTTTTCAGCACAGAGGATAAGCCTGGAGAACTTTATAAAATTTTGGATATAATATCCATATGGGACTTGAACATGACCAAAATAGAATCAAGACCTATGAAAAATGAACTTGGCAAGTATGTTTTTTATGTTGATATGGAAAGCGGAAATGCGGCGGATATACGTGATGCTATTAAAATGATTGAAAGAAAAACGGCTTTCTTTAAGCACCTGGGTACATATCATACCCTGATGTAGGAGACAAACGGAGGAAATAATGAGTGACGGTACGCAAAAAGATAAACAATTATTTGTAATTAAATTACTAAAAGTACTTGTGGTAGCAGTTGCCGTGGTTTCATTTGTACTAAATTTGTTTTTATCTCCTGTATTGGCGTTATTTATAGTGCTTACAATTATAATTGCTGTGGCACTTATGTTTGTAATGAAGCTGCTGTTTGGCAATTCATTTATCAAAGATGAAGAAACCTATGGTGATAATTGCATTGATGATTTTGCCGATTTAGAAGATATAAAGCGGGTTATAAATTTACCATTGCCATTTGTGGTTACAGATAAAGACAGAAAGGTTATTTTATATAACAACCGCTTTGCACAACTGTTTAACAGGGATATTACAGGGGAGCACTTGGTAAAACTGCTTGGAAATTTTGATGAGCACATTAATAAGCAAAGTGCAGTTATAGGCAGTAGCAGTTACGACGTTTATTGCAGTAAAATTTTGGATAAGGAACGAGACAATGAAGTTTTTTCAGTTTGCCTTGTGGATATAAGCGAGAGAGACGAACTTAAGCGACAGGTGGAAATCCAAAGAACTGTTACTGGTCTTATGTTTGTGGATAACTACGAAGAGGTTATGGAGGTTATTGATGATTCTGCAGTACCTGTTTTATCTGCACTTATTGACAAAAAGCTTAGCACATATATATCCTCCCTTGGCGGAATTTTAAAAAAGTTTGAGAAGGATAGATATATTTTTGCTATTTCAATGGAGTCCTTAGAAAAGGTTAAAGAAAAGAAATTTGAAATACTTAATGAAATAAAGGAATTACGAGCTGGGGAACATTTACCTGTTACACTTAGTATAGGTGTTGGAATAAGCTACAAAAACCTTGATTTTTCCATGAAGAATGCCAGAAATGCTCTTGATTTGGCTTTGGGCCGTGGCGGGGACCAAGCACTTATTAAGGATGGAGAAAAATATCAGTTTTTTGGCGGTAAAAGCAGTGAGGTGTCACATAACGCAAGGATTAGAGCTAGGGTTAAGGCAGATGCACTTGAAGGGGTATTGTCAGATGCTTCAGAGGTTTTAGTAATGGGTCACCGGGTTGCGGACTTTGATTCTATAGGTGCAGCTATTGGTATTTATCGTATTGCTAAAGACTTAGGCAAAAACTGCTACATTGTTATAGATGAAGTATCTAAGGGAATAAAATTGGTTTATAACATGATGAAACAAAACGATGAGTACAGAGATATGTTTATAGGCGGGCAGGAAGCCTTAGACATAATGAGCGAAAAGACGGTGCTTATAGTAGTAGATACCTATATACCCCATCTTGTTGAAAATGAAGCAGTGCTTGACAAGGCTAAAAAAGTTGTAGTATTTGACCACCATAGAAAAAGTGCGTCGTTTATTGAAGAAGCTGTACTAACCTACCATGAACCATATGCTTCATCTACAAGCGAGCTTGTAACGGAGGTTATTCGCCACATTGGCGACAAAGTTAACCTTAAAGCTGCAGAGGCCGATGCTTTATTGGCAGGCATAACAGTGGATACAAAAGGATTTGGCATAAAAGCAGGTGCTATTACATTTGAAGCGGCGGCATTTTTAAGGCGAAATGGTGCAGACAGCACAAGGGTTAAGCGATGGTTTAGAAATGACTTTGATGAATTTAAAATCAAGGCAATAACCGTTGGGAATGCGGAAATTTATAGGGGTGGTGTTATTATTTCGGTTTGTCCATCCGATGAAGAGGGAGCAAGCATAATTTCTGCCCAAGCGGCAGACGAATTACTTAACATTGTTGGGGTAAAAGCGGCTATAGTTATTTGTCGAATAGGGGAGGATGTGCATGTTAGCGCACGAAGTATTGGTGAGGTTAATGTGCAGGTACTGATGGAAAAAGTTGGCGGCGGCGGTCATCAAACAATGGCTGGTGCACGCCTTGAAAATATATCTACAGATGACGCGGTTATTAAGTTAAAAAACACCGTGGACGAATACTTAGAGGAGGATAAATAAGATGAAGGTTATATTACTTGAGGATGTAAAGAGTGTAGGCAAAAAAGGAGAAATAGTTAATGCAAGCGAGGGTTATGCAAAAAACTTTCTTATACCACGAAAATTAGGCGTTGAGGCAAATGCATCAAATATGAATGATATTAAGCTTAAAAAGCAAAGCGAGGATAAGAGAAAAGCAGAAGAGCTTGCGGCAGCAAAAGAACTTAAAAATAAGATTGAAGAAAAAACTGTTAAAATACCTGTTAAAACAGGTGAAAACGGTAAGCTTTTTGGCTCTGTAACAAATAAGGAAATTGCGGTGGCTTTAGAGGAACAGGCAGGCATTAAAGTGGATAAGAAAAAAATAGTTCTTGATGACCAGATTAAAATGGTTGGAGAAAAAACAGTTGTTATTAAAATTCACCCACAAGTAAGCGCAGAGCTTAAAGTGGCTATTGTTGAAGCATAAAAAGATTATTTTAAGGAGGAAGTATGGAACAAAATAATAGCACAAATTCATATTTCCAAAAGGTGCCGCCACATGATATTGAGGCAGAGCAGGCAATTTTAAGTTCTATGTTTATAGACAGGGAAGCGGTTGCAGCAGCCATGGAGTTGCTTACAAGTGATTCGTTTTACAGACCCGACCATCAGCTTATATTTGAATCGGCAATGGAGCTGTACTCTGCCGGAAAGCCGATAGATATTATAACGGTTAAAAGCAGACTTGAAGAAAAAGGCGTATTTGAGCAGGTTGGAGGTATTGCCTACATTGCACAAATAGCATCTGCGGTTGGTAGTTCTGTAAACGCAAGGCATTATGCCCAGATAGTTGAACAAAAGGCAGTTTTAAGGCGGCTTATAAAAACTACTACCGAAATATCCCAAGAGTGCTATGACGGAAAAACTAACTTAAACACCATTATGGAAAATGCCGAAAAAGGGATTTTCGATATAATGAATGGACGAACCAGCGGTGAAATGTCTCACATACGTGAGGTTACGGTTTCAGCCTTTGAGAAAATTGAGGATATATACAAAAACAAGGGCAAGCTTACAGGCGTTGCAACAGGGTTTGCGGATTTTGATGCAAAAACGGCAGGGCTACAGCGAAGTGACCTTGTGTTATTGGCGGCAAGACCATCTATGGGTAAAACAGCATTTGCTCTTAATATTGCACAAAATGCTGCTATACGCCATAATGTGCCTGTTGCTATATTCTCGCTGGAAATGAGCAAGGAGCAGTTAGTAAACCGTATGCTTTGCTCTGAGGCAATGATAGATGCACAGAAAATGAGAACGGGTGAGTTGATGGACGACGACTGGCCAAAGCTGATACAGGCCATGGGGCCGCTTAGCCAGGCAGACATTTACATAGATGATACACCTGGTGTATCCCCTATGGATATAAGAAGCAAGTGCAGAAAAATGAAATTGGAAAAAGGCCTTGGGTTGATACTTATTGATTACTTACAGTTAATGAGTGGTGATGGGAAAATAGAAAGTCGTCAGCAGGAAATTTCCGCAATTTCACGTTCCCTTAAGGCTATTGCAAGAGAAATGGATGCACCAGTGATTGCTTTAAGCCAGCTTAGCCGTGCATGCGAGCAAAGAAGTGACCATAGGCCTATGCTTAGCGATTTGCGTGAATCGGGTGCAATTGAGCAGGATGCCGATGTAGTTGCATTTTTGTACAGGGATGAGTATTATTTTCCTGAAACGGAGGCTAAAAATCAAGCCGAGCTGATTATTGCAAAACAGCGTAATGGCCCAACGGGAACTGTTAATCTTGCCTGGCTTGGGCAGTATACCAAATTTGGAAATTTACTTAAAAGCTTTTAAATTTAAAAACCTTGGCGAGTATAAAATATTCGTCAAGGTTTTTTGTTTTTATTTATAAACATGCGGAATTCCTAAAATTTGGTTATCTGTCAAAGTAAGGGCTTTTGCCATAGGTTGAAAGTGGAATTCCAAACATCTTTAATGCTTCATCTCCAAGATAGCCAAGGCGTTTTGCTGCAAGACCTGTGGAGAGCATAATTCTATTATCTACATAATTCTTTGCAGCTATTGAAACGGCAGAGCCTAAAGCTATGCCAAGGTCAATGTCATCGTATGCACAGTGGCCGCCTGTTTTTGCAAGTTCAGCACAGGTTGGACATCCGCATAAACCGCAATTTAACCCTTTCATTCCACCAACTGTACCTATTAGCACAACGGCCTGGCTGTTATCAACATTTTTTGAATCTCTTTCAAAATACGCTGCACCTGTTTCCTCAAATAATTTAAGCATTTCCTTTGAAAGGGCATCTTTTTCATCACCTGTAACTATGCCGGTAACTATTTTGTCTATGCCTCTTGCTTTTGGTGCAGTTCTTGCCGCTGCACACATTGTTTCAGCTGTATTAAGAATTGTATTTTTTTCTGCTACTGCTCCTCTAATAAACATCGTAAAACCTCCTTAGAAAATCATAAAAAATAATTTTAAGCAATTACATTTACTGCAAAATTCTTAATTATAATATCATTTTTAAAGTTCAGTTGCAAATAAAAAACTAAAGTGATACAATTACTTTCATTGCATTTATTCAGGAGGCAAAAAATGGAAGATATTATACAACAAAAAAATCCTCTAGGACATGAACCTGTTAAGATATTGCTTGGAAAGTTTGCAATACCCTCGGTTATTGCTTTTCTTGTAAATAATCTTTACAATGTGGTGGACCAAATATTTATTGGACAAGGCGTTGGATATTTGGGCAAT
Source organism: Anaerotignaceae bacterium (assembly GCA_050251415.1). GTDB lineage: Bacteria > Bacillota > Clostridia > Lachnospirales > Anaerotignaceae > UBA8514. The sequence goes on from JBFWMT010000040.1 coordinate 10,080, forward strand.
GCAGCCACAACAGTGGCATTCCCTGTAGTTACTATTTCACTGGCAGTAGCAATGCTTTTTGGTTCGGGTGCAAGTGCCTATGCGGCAATTAAGTTGGGCGAAGGTAAACAACCTGTGGCTGAAAAAGTACTGAACAACGTATTTGTTATACTTGTTTTAGTGGGCATAATTATTGCGGTTTTGGGAATTATTTTTCTTAAACCAATGCTTAGGATGTTTGGGGCAACAGACACAGTTATGCCATTTGCTATTGACTACACATCCATAATTCTTCTTGGCACCCCCTTTATGACGGTAAGCGCTGGGCTTAGCAATATGGTGCGAACAGACGGAAACCCAAGGCTTTCTATGATAAGCATGGTTGTTGGTGCAGTACTTAACAGTATTCTAGACCCTATATACATTTTTGTTTTTAACTGGGGCGTTAAAGGAGCGGCCATAGCTACAGTTACAAGCCAAATTATTTCAGCAATTATTATATGTCATTATTTTATGAAAAAAAGTAAAATGCGCCTTAGTAAAAGTGAATTTAAGCCTGATTTTATGCTTATAAAGAATTTTACCGTACTTGGTATTGCCAGTTCAATAACACAGCTTGCAATGACAGTTTTAGTGGTTATACTTAATAATACACTTGTGCATTATGGTAACCAAAGCCCTGTTGGCGGCGATATTGCCCTTAGCGCAATGGGTATAGTTATGAAGGTTAGTTCAATACTTATAGGTGTAAACATTGGCATAAGTGTTGGAGCCCAGCCTATAATAGGTTTCAACCTTGGGGCAATGCAATTTAAAAGGGTGAAAGAAACATACATAGTTGCTGTTATAAGCGCAACTTTATTTTCCGTTGCTGGATGGATTGTTTGTGTATTTTTTCCGGGAAGTGTGTTGCAAATTTTTGGAACACAAGATGTTGTTTTTGCGGAATTTGCGGAAAAATGTATGCGGATTTATTTGTTTTTAATATTTGCATCTGGTTTTATTATAGTTACTACGGGGTACTTTCAGGCTACAGGTCAGCCGTTTAAGGCTTCAGTACTGTCTATGCTTAGGTCGCTCTTGCTTTTGGTGCCATTGATACTCATTTTGCCTTTGTATTTTGGGTTGGATGGTATATTGTATGCAGGCCCTGTGGCAGAACTGATAACCCTTGTTGTTGTTGGCGTTTTTATAATTAAAGAGATTAGGGTATTAAATGAAAAATCTGCGTAAATTTACTGAAATTTTTTAGTCAGGCATTGACAAAGCTTTGTCAAAAGGATAAGATTATTACTAAAATACAGCATATGTTATACCCAAAGCTGTAAGGGGGACAAAATAGATGGAAATAAAATCAATACAAACAAAAAAAATATACAAAAACATTGTGGAACAAATCATTTTTCTAATAAGAGAAGGCAGCCTTAAAAGTGGAGATAAACTGCCGCCTGAACGTGCGTTGGCTGAAATGCTTGATGTTAGCCGTGCATCCCTTAGGGAGGCGCTTAGCGTTATGGAAATTATGGGTGTAGTGGATATAAGACCTGGAGAGGGCTCTTTTGTATCCGATTTGGATGTGCAGCCGTTTATTGCACTTGTACTTCCTTTACTTTTAAAAGAGGGAACTTTTGAGGACGACTTACTGGAATTTAGACGTATTATTGAAATTTCAGGAATTAAGCTTGTGTGTAAAAACCTTGATGAAAACAGAGAAATGCTTAAGGAACTTAAGGAAATAATTGATGAAATGGGAGAAAAACTTGATGATGCAGAAGCAGGAGCAAAGTTGGATATCAAATTTCATAAGATGCTTTTTTCTATGAGTAACAACATTGTACTTATTAAGGTTTTGGAATATTTGGGCTTTATACTTGAAAGGACAGTAAAGTTTAACCGTAACACTATTCTTAAAAAAAGCGATAGCGCAAGCGTTTTGCATATGTACCATACGGACATTTATGAAGCTATTGTAAAGGGAGATGCCGATGTGGCAGGAAAGGCACTTGAGAGACATTTTGACTTTGTGCACAGCAAATTATAAAGAAAACAAATACCGATTGTTTATAATTACCTCGAATTTTTTATTGATTCGAGGTTTTTTTGCGTAAACATACAAGAAAATAGTTGAAATAAAAAGTTTACTATGATAAAATTAGTAGCTGTATGATAAATGGAATTTTAAGGTACACTAAAAGAAGAAATTATTGTAAATATTATTAGTGTGTAGCCTGAAATTACCAAGGAAACACTGATTACATTAAATCAGAGTTTCCATAAAAAAATTAAATGGGGGTTTACAAAAAATGGAAAGCATGGTTTATCTCGCTCCTGTGATGGGAGTAATTGCACTTGTGTTCGCTTTTATCTTGGCTTCCAAAGTTGGAAAGCAAGAGGAAGGTACAGACAAAATGAAGGAAATCGCTGCATCTATTCATGAGGGCGCACAGGCATTCCTTTTTGCAGAGTATAAAATACTAGTTGTATTTGCTGCTGTGCTATTTGTATGTATCGGCATAGGTGTTGGCTGGACAACAGCAATTTGTTTCATAATTGGTGGATTGTTCTCAACACTTGCAGGGTATTTTGGTATGAATGTTGCTACAAAGGCTAACGTAAGAACTGCAAACGCAGCAAGAGAGGGCGGCATGAATAGAGCTCTTTCAACTGCATTCTCAGGTGGCGCTGTTATGGGAATGAGTGTTGTTGGCCTTGGTTTGTTCGGAATTAGTGTAATTTTTGCAATTACAGGCGACACGGGCGTTTTATTCGGATTTAGCCTTGGTGCTTCATCAATTGCTTTGTTTGCACGTGTTGGCGGTGGTATTTACACAAAAGCTGCTGACGTTGGTGCCGACCTTGTTGGTAAGGTAGAAGCAGGCATCCCAGAAGATGACCCACGTAATCCAGCAGTTATTGCAGATAACGTAGGTGACAATGTAGGCGACGTTGCAGGTATGGGGGCTGACCTTTTTGAATCTTATGTAGGTTCTATTGTTTCTGCACTTACACTTGGTGCTATTACTTATGCGGCAGGCAATGCGGGTGTAACGTTCCCACTGGTACTTGCGGCAATTGGTATTTTTGCGGCAATTATTGGTACATTCTTTGTTAAGGGGGACGAAAAATCAAGCCCTCACAAAGCATTAAAAACAGGAACTTATGTTGCAAGTGCAGTTGTTATTATTGCATCATTTGTTTTAAGCAATATGTTTTTTGGAAGATTAAATGAGGCCATTGCTATTGTTGCAGGTCTTGTTGTTGGTGTGCTTATTGGTGTTGTTACCGAAGTTTATACTTCTGGGGACTACAAAGCAGTTAAAAAAATTGCTGACCAGTCTGAAACAGGTGCGGCTACTACTATTATTAGTGGACTTGCTGTAGGTATGGAGTCAACAGCAGGTATTATTCTTCTTATCTGTGTTGGTATATTTTTAGCCTACAGATTTGCAGGTCTTTATGGTATTGCTCTTTCAGCTGTTGGCATGCTGTCAACAACAGGTATTACTGTTGCAGTTGACGCTTATGGTCCAATTGCAGATAATGCAGGTGGTATTGCTGAAATGGCAGCTCTTGACCATTCAGTAAGAACTATTACAGACAAGCTTGATGCAGTTGGTAATACAACAGCTGCTATGGGTAAGGGATTTGCTATCGGTTCAGCAGCTTTAACAGCTCTTGCACTTTTTGTTTCATATGCGCAGGTTGTTCAGCTTACAAGCATTGATATTCTTGATCATAAAGTAATAATCGGTTTATTTATTGGTGGTATGCTTCCTTTCCTTTTCTCTGCTTTTACAATGCAGTCTGTTGGTAAGGCAGCGTTCCAGATGATTGAAGAGGTTAGGCGTCAGTTTAAAACAATTCCTGGTATTATGGAAGGGACAGGTAAGCCTGACTACAAGAGTTGTGTGGCTATTTCTACGCAGGCAGCATTAAAAGAAATGATGGTTCCAGGCCTTATGGCAGTGGTTGCACCAATTATTGTTGGTGTTCTTCTTGGACCTGCTGCGCTTGGCGGTCTTCTTGCTGGTTCACTTGTTACAGGTGTGCTTATGGCTATATTTATGTCAAACGCTGGTGGTGCTTGGGATAATGCTAAAAAGTACATTGAAGAAGGAAATCACGGTGGAAAAGGTAGCGAAGCTCACAAAGCAGCTGTTGTTGGCGATACAGTTGGTGACCCATTCAAGGATACTTCAGGACCTTCAATTAACATTCTTATTAAGCTCATGACAGTAGTTTCACTTGTATTTGCACCATTATTCCTAGCAATTGGTGGTATTCTGTAATTTAAATTTTGGCGCAGACCTAAAAATGGGTCTGCGCTTTTTTTATTTGACAATAAATGTCAATTGATTTAATATAATCTAGGGAATATTGATTATATTAAATCAGTGTTTACCAGGAGGTGAATAGAATGAAGCAAAAGGACAGCTTTACCGGTTTTCCCAAAGAGCTTACAGATTTTCTTTGGGAGCTTAGATTTAATAACAACAAAGAATGGTTTGATAAAAACCGTGATAAATACAAAGCATTACTTAAAGACCCTATGGATAGCTTTGCTTTTGATATGAGCCAAATGCTTGCAAAAAGCACTGGCGATTTGGTTACTCCAGCAGTATCCCGAATGAACAGAGACATTCGATTTTCTAAAAACAAAGAGCCCTACCGAGACCACAAATGGGTAGTGTTTAAGCGTGAAGAGGGAACATGGAAAAATAAGCCGGCCATGTTTTTTGAGCTTGGACCTGAATACTACACAATAGGGATGGGTATTTATGAGAGCTTGCCTGCATATATGAAGGCATTTAGAAAAAAAGTTGACAGTAATACGGCTGAATTCGAACGTCTTATAAAAAAGTATGATAAAAGCGATATTTTTACCCTTGTGGGTGGTGTTTACAAAAGGAAATTTTCAACAGACAAAAGTGAGGAAGTTATAAACTGGTATCAGCGTAAGAGCATTGTACTTATATGCAGTAGAAGCATTGATGAACTTGTATATTCAAGAGAATTACTGGATTTTTGCCATAAACAGTTCCAATTTTTAATGCCAATGATGGACTATATGATGTCGGTAAGTCTAAAGTAAGTAAAAAAGCTACCCCAAAGCATACAGCAATGGGGCAGTTGCAATTAAAACTTAAGGTATGTTACGCCCTCCAGGGGTATAAGAACTTCTACAAGTGGGGTACCATCGATGAAACCAACAACGAATGTGGAATAATAATTTCCGCCCTTAAGCACCATATTTGGATGTGACACAATAGTTCTTTGACTCTCGCTTAGTAGTACTTTCATTGTGTGTTTGCCTGGGAAAAGGGTTAAATAATCCGTAACTTCTGTAAAGTCAAGGTCATATACAACTGGAGTATCGTCAATATAAACATCCACTCCTACTTTGTCAGGTGAAAGGTTAATAAAACGCATAAATGACAGTGTTTCATCGATTTCTTGAGGATAGTCGGTGATTACCTCTAGCCCTACTTGACTGGTTGTGCCTATTATAGCCGCTGTGGCAATTTCATGAGGGTTAAGGGTGGCACGTATATCCAATAGGTGATCTACGTTATTTCCAGTAGGGTATATCTGTATGATATAAGTGCCTGCATGTGCAGTAAGGTATGGTGTGAAATCCTCGTATTTGAAATTTTTAACTACAAGTTTTTTGTTAATATAAACATCAACATTTACAGGTGGGTCATTTGGTAATGCATGAAAAAAACGTATATATGCTTTGTCGGCTTCGCATTTGGAATCAAATTTTTCATTTTTATCGGGATATCTCATAATTTGTTTTCAGCCTCCTTTGTATTTTCAGTATATGAAAAGGATTAGCTTTGTGTTTATAAAAAAATAAAAAACGCAGTAAGTTTATGGTTTGCATAAACATTTCTGCGTTTTTTTCGTTTATTTATGTATAGCTACTGAAAGATGTTATTAAGTGTTTTTAGTGCTGGATTTTTCATAATCATTTCACCATGCTCAATAAGGTGATACTTTGAAAGTACAGTGGATACATGTTTTTCTCCGTACTCACTGAGAATTAACTCGATTTTATCATTGGTTATGACATCATCTGAGGTATCATTTTGCAATAAAAGAAAATACCGCTGCTGGTATTTATAAAGCTCGCTGAAACCATTGAAGCCTGAACCTAGACGCATTGCAACGTCTGTAACAATATCTATTGTTTCAAAGGAATAAATACAAATTCCTTCATCTGACTTATGTTCTGGTATGTAGTGAACAATAGATTTTTTCTTGTATCGGCGTAAATCCTTATTTTGAGAGACCAGGGAAACCTTTTCTTTTTGGGTTTCTTTATCAGGCAATTTGGTTACAATAATCATTAGCCCATCAACTGACACAGGTGCGGCCTCAACCATAAGCGGTGTGTTTTCGAAAGAAAAACCACATTCGTTAAAGGCTTGTTCCATAATTACTCTGAAAAGCTCTTGGGTTTTTTCGGACGGTTTAACAAGCTCCTCAATACTTAGGTTTCTTTCTTTAAGGTCTGCACGGGACAGAGTAAGTTTGATTTGGGTATCACTTAATTTTTCTATCTTCATACTATCACTTCCTCTCGAATTAAGTATAATTATAATTACGCATTCTGTAAAGAGGTTATTAATGCTAAATTGTTAAATGATTATTAAAAATAAGGTTAAAAAGTTTACCTATTGGGAAAAATATGGTACTATTACATAATATGCAAAACAGAAAAGGGGTTATAAAATGAAAAAAAATAAATTGGTTTCGATTGTTATTACACTAATAGTTTGGTTTATTATGTTTTATTCTGCTTTGCCAGCAATAAACATACAAAGTCAAGAGTTTTGGAGTTTTGCAATAAGTCTTATTGTCGTGGCGGCAGTTATAAACAGCTATTCCCTTATAAAGAGTATGGTTGAAAACAAAGAGGCTATCCCTCTGCGTGAAAGGCTGAAGCAGTTTAAAAAAGTAATTATTGTTATTTTGGCGTTTGTGATTATTTATGGCGGTGGAACGCTGCTTTCATCACCAATTATACGTGCATCTGCCTATAAGGATTTGCTTGCAGTAAAAACCAGCGATTTTAACGCGGACATAAAAGAGGTGAATTATAGCCAGATACCTCTTTTGGACAAGAACTCTGCTGCTTTGCTTTCTGAAAGAAAAATGGGAAGTATGATTGATATGGTTAGCCAATACGAGGTTAGCGACTACTATACCCAGATAAATTATAAGGAAAAGCCAATGCGTGTTACTCCGCTGGAATACGGTAGTGTTATTAAATGGCTTACTAACAGAAGTACAGGTATACCTGCATATGTGCAAATAGACATGGCATCACAGGATGTTGAGCTTATTAAACTGGAAAAAGGAATTACGATTTCTCCAAGTGAGCATTTTGGTAGAAATCTAGACAGGTTTCTTCGTTTTAAATACCCCACAGCAATGTTCAGGGGTAAAAATTTTGAAGTTGACGACAATGGTACACCTTACTGGATTTGCACTGTTGCCACAAAACAAATTGGCCTTTTTGGTGGCACTGACATTAAGGGTGCTGTTTTGCTGAATGCTATCACGGGTGAGCACCAATACTATGATGTTAGCGAAGTGCCTACATGGGTTGATAAAGTATATGATGCAGAGCTTTTGGTTCAGCAGTACAACTACCATGGTGTGCTTACAAACGGATACCTTAACAGCATTTTTGGCCAGCGTGGTTGCTTGCAGACAACGGAGGGCTACAACTATATTGCCCTTGATGATGATGTTTGGGTATATACAGGCATTACATCGGTTACAGGGGATGAATCTATTGTAGGTTTTGTTCTTATGAACCAGAGAACTAAGGAAACTAAGTATTACCAAATTTCAGGAGCAAAGGAAATTTCAGCAATGAGCAGTGCAGAGGGACAGGTACAGCACCTAGGGTATTTAGCAACTTTCCCATTACTGCTTAATGTAGGTGGAGAGCCAAGCTATTTTCTTGCACTGAAAGATGAGGCCGGCTTAGTTAAAAAATATGCTATGGTTAACATTGAAAAATATCAAATTGTTGCTATTGGCGATAGCATAAGTGAGTGCGATAAAAACTACAAGGTGTTATTGACAGACAATGGCATTACATCAGTTCCTATTAAAGAAGAAGCGGGATATTCTGGTGTGGTTGAAAACATTTGGAATGTGGTAATAGACGGAAATACCTATTATTATTTCCAGCTTGACAAATATAATCAGCTTTTTGAAATTGCGGCAAAGAACGATATTTCGGTTGTTAAAATAGCAATTGGGGATACAGTTGCAATACAGGGCTATGCCGAAGAAAAAGCAGGAATAATTGGAATTGCAACTATTGAAATAACAAAAGTAGAAACCCAAACACAAGGTGGAATTTCAGGACCTATGCCATTACCAGCAAATATTACCCAAGAAACGGCAGACACAGTAGATACCACTGGCAGCGTGAATCCTTAAAAAATTATTAAGTTTCCATATTTTGGTTAAAATTAGGTTAATTATGTGCGGTTATGGTCGACTTATAAGTATATAGGGTAGCTTTTCAAAATATTTTATAACGGAGGTCATTTCCATGAGGATTTATGGCAATATAAACAGTTACACAGGACGAAGTGGAACCACCACAAGAATGCAAAGCTTAATGAGAAGAAGGAAAAACAGTGGAATAAGTGCTGCAACAAATTCTGCAACATCGTCCGTAGACCTTTCTTCTTTGCTTGACAAAAGCAGTTCAACAAATTCTTCATCAAGCGATAGCTCAACTGTAGTTAGCGCAACATATGAAAAAATAGGAACAACGGCTAGCAGTGTAACTACGCATGCAAATAAATTATTGGCTACTGGAAAAAGTGGTTTATTTGACGAAGATGAAGAAAGCAGCGAAAAGGCAGTTAAGGAAATTAAAAGTTTTGTAGAAAACTATAATTCTCTTATGACACAGATGCAAAAATCTGGAAGCAAAACATACAAGGCATTTGCGAAAGAGTTAAAGGCTGAAGCCACCTCTTCAAAGGCAAGTCTTGAGGCTGCGGGCATTACTTGTAAGTCAGATGGAACACTTTCAATTGATAGTGATAAGCTTACAGATACGGATTTAAGCGATTTGAAAAAAATATTTCAGGGCAGTACAAGCTTTTGTGCAAAGGCAAGTGAAAAGTGTACTACAGTAAATAAGAGGGCTGCCTTAGATAAAGCTATTAGTTCATATACTGGCAGCACAAGCAAAACAAGCTATAGCACAAGTGTATAAATATTATTGTGTATTTTGGTGAAATTAAAGAGGAGAAAACTTTGCGGTGTTTAACTGACAGAGATTTTTCTCCTCTTTTTTATTAAAAATTAAAGATAAATAATTAGAATGGTAAAAAAACAACGGCATGTTTTGAAAATGAGCAAAAAATGTACTAAAAATGCCCCGCAGGTGTTGAAAAATGGTTTTTTTTAATATATAATCAAGTCATTAATAATAAGAGTTGATTAAAGGAGGATTCAAAATGAGCGTAAACGCAATTATGTTAAGACCTATTGACACCGTTGTAACTATAGTTAGTGATGTTGTAAAGGGTGACACTGTTAATTACACTAAAGATGGAGAAGCATGTACTGTTACTGCTACAGAGGATATTCCTGCATTTCATAAAATTGCAGTTAAAAGCCTTAAAAGTGGTGAGCACATTATTAAATACGGACAAATTATTGGTGGGTTAGTTGAGGATGCGCCAGCAGGATGCTGGATTAGCCACAAAAATATTATAAGCTTACCAAGAAACTACGAAGACGAATTATAAGAGGAGGTTAACATAATGAATTTTTTAGGCTACGGAAGACCAGATGGAAGAGTTGGCATAAGAAATAAGGTTTTAATTTTACCTACATGTGTTTGTTCGGCAGAAACATGCCGTATTGTTTCAGAACAGGTAGAGGGCACAATTTACGTTGGTAATACAGCAGGATGTTCTGAAGTTGAGGAAAACTTGCAGATTTGTACGGATATGTACTCCGGCTTTGCGGCTAATCCAAATATTTTTGGCACAGTAATGATTGGCCTTGGCTGTGAAGGTTGTACACCTGATATAGTAAAGGATGCAATTCTTTCAAAAACAAACAAGCCTTTAGAAGTTTTTGTTATTCAAGAAGAGGGCGGTACAGTTAATACAATTAATAAGGCGGTTAAAGCGGCAAGGAAGATGGTTCAGGATGCATCACTTGTACCTAAAAAGGAATACCCTGCAAGCAAGCTGTTTCTTGGACTTGAATGCGGTGGGTCGGACGCTACAAGCGGACTTGCGGCAAACCCTGTTGTGGGCAAGGTTTCAGACATGATTGTAGACCTAGGTGGTTCTGCGGTTATGAGCGAAACAACAGAGTTTATTGGTGCAGAGCACATTTTAGCAAAAAGAGCGGCTTCTCCAGAAATTAAAAAACAGATTATAGGCATTTGCAAAGACCTTGAAGACCATCTTGCTAACGTTAATCAAAATCTTCGTACAGGACAGCCAACCCCAGGTAACAAAGATGGTGGTATTTCAACAATTGAAGAAAAGTCGTTGGGATGCATTTATAAGGGTGGCTCAAGACCTATAGTTGAGGTGCTTAAATATGCACAGATGCCTACAAAGCAGGGCGCACTTATAATGGATACACCAGGCTTTGATGTAGCCTCTGTTACAGCAATGGTTGCGGGCGGATGCCAGGCAATTATATTTACAACAGGCCGTGGCACACCTACAGGCAATATTATTGCCCCTGTAATTAAAGTAACTGGCAATAGCAAAACATACCAAAGAATGATTGATAATATTGACTTTGATGCAAGCGTTGTTATTGACGGTAAAATGACAATTGATCAGTGTGGCGAGGAACTTTTCAAGGAATTTATGGAAGTTGCCAACGGAAAAGTTACAAAGGCAGAGGCTTTTGGCTTTAACGAGTGTTCTATGCAGAGAATTTGTAAATTCATCTAAGGAAACACTGATTACATTAAATTAGTGTTTCACTGAAATCAATTTAATGTATACACTAAAGCTCGTTTTGGAGGGTAAATAACCTTTCAGAACGGGCTTTTATTTTTTTGATAAATATGATATAATTTTGAACTAGTACGATTTTGTGTAATATTTGTACTGGCACAATCAAATCTGTTTTGAAGGGTGAGTTTTGATGAAACCATTAATAGCAGTTCCTATTGGTGATGTGGCTGGCGTTGGCCCTGAGATTACTGTGAAAGCATTGGCAGACAGTCATTGTTTTAGGTCGGCACGCTGTGTTGCAATTGGTGATAAAAATATTATTGAAAATGCAATTAAAATGACGGGTTCTACTCTGATTGTAAATGTAATTGACGACCCACAAGATGGTGATTACTCTGAAGGACTGCTTAACCTTATTGACCTTAAAAATATTGATATGAATGCTTTTGAAATTGGAAAGGTACAGGCTATGTGCGGACGTGCCGCCTATGAGTATATTGAAAAAAGCGTTAGCTTTGCCATGGCAAGAAAGGTAGATGCCGTAGCTACAACACCAATTAATAAAGAGGCATTGAAATTGGCGGGAGTAAACCATATTGGCCATACGGAAATTTTTGCAGAGCTTACAGGTACACAAGACCCACTTACAATGTTTGAGGTAAGGGGGCTTAGGGTATTCTTTCTTACAAGGCACGTTTCCCTTACAAAGGCATGCAGTATGATTAGCAAGGAAAGAATAATAGACTATGTTGTTAGGTGTACAGAGGTGCTGAAGCACCTTGGTGTAAGTGGCGGCACAATGGCTGTTGCTGGCCTTAATCCGCACAGCGGCGAACATGGTTTGTTTGGTAATGAAGAGGTTGAATTTGTTGCACCTGCCGTTGAAGAATTAAAAGAAATGGGTTACAAAGTAGAGGGCCCAATAGGTGCTGATTCGGTTTTTCATCTTGCATTAAAAGGCAGATACAACAGTGTGCTTTCGTTATATCACGACCAGGGGCATATTGCCACTAAAACACTGGATTTTGATAGAACAATTGCCATTACAGGCGGAATGCCTATTTTGCGTACATCGGTAGACCACGGAACAGCAATGGACATAGCTGGTAAAAATCTTGCTAGTGAAATAAGTATGATAGAAGCAATATTACTGGCAGCGAAATATTCAGCAAATTTTGTAAAATAACGGTTGATAAAAATTATTTTACCCTTTATACTCAATAGAGATAGATCGGAAGAGCACA
>JBFWMT010000041.1:0-21901 GCA_050251415.1 Anaerotignaceae bacterium
TGCCCAAGGCAGAAATAAACCCTTTGGCAGAAAAGATATTGGAAATGTCAAAAAATTCGTCCAATGGAGAACAAGAGGATATACATGATACATTTAAGCGCATTGTAAAAAGTTTTAACCGAGAGATGAAAAATTTGGAAGATATAGGGGTTTTGTCACTTTCAGAAATAATGTCAATACAGGACAATAGTAGTAGCAAAGAAGTGGAAGAAATGCAAAAAAAAACTTGTATAAGAGAAACGGAAGCGGACTACATATTTGAGCATAATGAAAAGATGAAACCCTTCAATAATGAGGAGTGCCAATGGGTAAGAATTTGCCCTGAGGAAATTTGGGCATTGGGGCTTAAAGACAACACTGTCAATACCAGCAGTTTTGTTATCTATGCAGACAAAAAATACAAGCATCTTTTGTTGGGAAGAAGAGAAAGTGGAATGCTTATTCTGGGTGTACCAGACTGTTATAAGTCTTCGCAAAGGCGAAGAGCGCTTGCAATGGGGTTTGTAGACTTTTTTGGCATAGGTGACGAAAGTCTCTCAGAGGGTGGATATGGATATTGGATAAAAAATCTGCGGTAAATAAACTGTATTCAATAAAAATTAGTGTAACATATCTTGAATAAATTCTGTTTAGGTAGTATTATATTGAATTGATAAGTAATTACATGAACTAAAGAGATTAGTAAAAGGGAGAAAATTTATGAGAGTAAGAAAAAAAACTTGGGCGCCTGGGGTGCTTGAAACAAACAAACACCTTATACATCAGCCAGAAAACTACAAGGGTAAATGGAATGAGCTTTTTGGCAATGACAACCCTGTTTTTGTTGAAATAGGATGTGGAAAGGGCCGTTTTATATCACAAAATGCACTAACATACCCTAACATAAATTTTGTTGGTGTTGAAAGAGAAACAACGGTTATTGCAACGGCGGCAAGAAGGCTTACCGATGAACAGAAGAATGTTTTTCTTATTCCTGGTGATGTGGAAAACCTTGCAAACTTCTTTGAGGTTGGTGAGATTAAGAGACTTTACATCAATTTTTGTGACCCTTGGCCTAAGAAAAAGTGGGCAAAAAGAAGACTTACCTACAGAACATTTCTTGAAAGATATAAGGAAATATTTGGAGAAAGCGCTGAGATTTTCTTTAAGACAGACAATAGGGGCTTGTTTGAATTTTCATTAAATGAATTTTGCGGCAATGACTGGAAATTATCTAATATCAGCTTAGACCTTCACGCAAGTGATTTTGAAGGGAATATTATGACAGAGTATGAAGAAAAATTTTCTGGTATGGGGATGCCTATATATAGGCTTGAAGCCAGATGGGAAAAGCAAAAATAAAAAAGAAAACCTTGGACTATTTATACCCTTTTCTTTTTGGGTTATATGCGCCAAGGTTTTTTGTTTTATAAAGAGATGTAAAGCATGTAGGAAAAAATTATAAAATTTATTACAAGTGGGGCGTTTATAACCTTATCGTTAGTAGGCAAGTAGGCGAAATCTACAGCTTCTTCAGTTTCTAAAAGCAAATGCTTATTGTTATAGCGATGAAAAATGTAAAACACAAGTACAAGCATTGGAAATGTTAAAAGTGCAGACTGCATTGCAGCTACCAAAGTATCTGCCGTTACCTGTGTTTGCGCAGCTGATAGCGAAATTTTATTTGAATTATAAATGTAATATGCAAGCAAACTTTGAGAGCAGTTTATAGTAAAGTGGGAAATAATTGAGGCGAAGATGGAACGTGTTTTATATACAAGGTAGCAAAAAATTATGCCCATAAAAAAAGCGTAAAAGAATTGCTGACCATCCATATGTGCCATGCCAAAAATAAATCCGCACGCTAAAGACGCTTTTAAAAAGCTTACATTACGATAGTTCGAAAAAACTATGCCCCTAAAAAACAATTCTTCGCAAAAAGCTGGAATTATAGCTATTGAAAGAATAACAAACCAAAGTGGATACGTTGCATAAACTTCAAAAACATTTGAAATGTTATTAGGAAAAATAATTGCAGATAAGGTTGATATAAGCATCAACAACGGCTGTATTATTATTGAAATAAGAATAACAAGGAATACATTAACAGGTTTAAGTTTTTTTATTGAGAATGTATCTGTTATAGAGGCCTTTGAGGTAAAAAAATATGCGGCTATAGGCACTGCGTATATTATTAATGAAACAAAAATAGTAATTGTGAAGCCTGATAATGGTAGTTGAGTTAAAATTGATGATAGGAAAAACTTATAAAAAATCATTATTAGTATTAATATAAGGGCAAAAAGATTACCAGTATAGGGTTTTTTCATTTAATTACTCCTCTTTGTGATATATGTATTATTATGTTATCAACTCATATTACTATGTATTAAACAAAAATTCCACATTAATTTGTAAGAAAACCGTAATTGACGATAAAAGTTTTTGTTTCTATAATAACAATATATTGATTAAGTATAAAAGAGTGCAGAGGGCGGTGCAAAATGGAAATAAATCAACAGGATATAATTGGATTTAGTGACGATTTTAAAGCGATAGAGGAAGAAATAGGCAAGGCGATTATTGGGCAAAAAGGTGTGGTTAGGAATGTGCTTTGTGCTATGATTGCCGGAGGAAATGTTTTACTTGAAGGGCAGCCCGGTCTTGGCAAAACGCAGCTTGTTAAAACAATAGGCCACGTGTTGGATATGGATTTTTCCAGAATTCAATTTACGCCAGACCTTATGCCGGCAGATGTTACTGGAACAAATGTTGTGGTAAAGGACGAAAAAGGCAACAGATTTGAATTTCAGAAAGGGCCAGTGTTTGCAAACATTGTGCTTGCAGATGAAATAAATAGGGCAACACCAAAAACCCAAAGCTCACTGCTGGAGGCTATGCAGGAAAGAACGGTTACAGCAGGTACAGATACATTTAAGCTTCCAAAACCGTTTTTTGTGTTGGCTACCCAAAATCCTATTGAACAGGAAGGCACATACCCATTGCCTGAGGCACAGATGGACAGGTTTTTGTTTAAGCTTGATGTGGATTTTCCTACAAAAGAAGAATTGTTTGACATTATTTTGCTTACAACGGGCAGAGAAGTAAAAGAAGTAAAAAAAGTTTTTGGACAGGACAAAATTATAAAAATGGGAGAAGTGGCACGGGAAGTTCCTTTAGCAAAAGCTGTTGGCGAATATGTGATGGAACTTATTATAAAAACACATCCTGAAAGCGACGTGGCACCAGACTATATTAAAAAATACGTACGTTTTGGCGCAAGCCCTCGTGGAGCACAGGCAATTGTTTCCACAGCCAAAATATATGCACTGCTTAACGGAAGATACAATGTAGCCTTTGATGATGTTAAGGCAGTGGCACTAAATTCCCTTAGGCACAGGATGTTTCTTAACTTTGAAGCTATTACCGATGGAGTTACAGCCGACATGCTGATAGAAAAGTTACTGAAAGAGGAATTAAAATGAAACCATTAAGCGAGGGACTTACAAAGGGGTACATTGCCTACCTTGAACATTTTTCTATGGATGTACGTGGAAAAATGAGTCATTCGGCCTTAAACGGACAGCGGAAAAGTGGTGCAAAAGGAAGTTCTATGGAGTTTTCGGATTTTAGGGAATATTCCACAGGGGATGATTTAAGACGAATAGACTGGAATAGCTATGCCCGAACGGACAAGTTATTTATGAAAGTGTTTTTAGAGGAAAAGCAAGCGGAAATAAATATATTTTTAGATTGCAGTGCATCTATGGGCATTGATGAAGCAAAAGGGTTTTATGCCAAGCTTATTGCGGCATCTGTTGCCTATATTGCCCTTAAAAATAGCGATAGTGTGAACATATATGCGTGGAGTGAGGGATTAAAGCAGTGGCGGCTTAATAACACATCACGCAACAATTTTGCCCAGATAGTTACATTTTTAGATGGACTTGAATTTGCAGGGCAAACACGCCTTAGTGAAGCCATAAGCAGTGCCGTAGTAAAGGCGGGACGTGGCATTTCATTAGTTATTTCGGACTTTTTTATTGAGGAAGAGTTTAAGGAGTCTGTAGACAGGCTTAGATATAAAAAACAACAGGTAAGCATGATACAGGTGCTTAGCTGTGAGGATGCTATGCCATCTGTAGGCGGAAATAGGCGGCTTACAGATTGTGAAACTGGTGAATATAGGGACATAACCGTAAATACAAGGCTGCTTAGTGAATACAAAAAGGTTCTTAGCCACATGCAGGCAGCTATGAAAGAATATTGCAGAAAGACTAATGCCAATTTTAGTACAGTTACTACGAATGTGCCTATAGAAGAATGTGTGAAGAGGTTCATGTAGATTAAAGTTATTTTGTTATAAAAGAATAAGAAACGAAAAAAATCTTATACTATTAAGTATAAGATTTTTATTCATTAAATTGGAATTTTCAATTAAACCTGCTTTGGAGCGTCTACAGGACAAACGGATGCACAAGAACCGCAGTCGATGCAATCAGCCTCGTTGATTTTGAAAATACCGCCATCATTAGTGATGCAGTTTGTAGGACATTCAGCCTCACATGCGCCACAACTGATACAGCTGCTATCAATCTGGTATGCCATTGGAATACACCTCCCGGTAATAGATTTTCATCTGATATTCTATATCAAAACTTCAGTTAATGCAAGAACTAAATTCCAAAAGGAATAATTTTTAAAGAAAATGTGGAAAAAAGTTGTAAAATGTGCTATACTGATGCTTTAAATGGATGAGTTTTTTTAAGGAGCGTTCTGATGAGTTTAAGTGATTACGATGTTACAGCCTCACTTGAGGATTACCTAGAGGCTATTTATTTTTTATATCAAAAAAATGCTGAGGTTAGGATTACCGATGTTGCAAGGGAACTAAATATTTCTAAGCCCAGCGTTAACAGAGCAATTAATACACTTAAAAACCAAGGGCTTGTGGAACATGAGCACTATGGTGACCTTAGCCTGACCGAAAAAGGCCTTAAAATTGCGTGCGATGTGGCGCAGCGTCACAAAATAATTAAAGCGTTTCTTACTGAAAAATTAGGCGTTAACGATGCGACAGCAGAGCGTGAAGCGTGCCTTATTGAACATAATATCAGTGCGGATACTATGGATAGGCTTAGACTTTTTATGAAAGCATAATAGAATTTTTTATTAAATCCCAAGAACTTAAGTTTTTGGGATTTTTTTAATATTCAGATATGTTGGGTTAAAAACGGAGGGCTTTGTTATTAACGCACAATCGTTTAACGTAGGGAATAAAATAAAATGTGAACTTAGAGAGGGGTGAATAATATGGATTATGGACCAAATCCATTTGTAACTAATATTGGTTGGGATACCAAACAAAATGAGTATTACCGTTCAGCTTTATGGACAGCTGAAAATTTACAAGTTATGTTAATTAGCCTCCCAGTTGGGCAGAAATCTGACGTAGAAATAAATACTACAGACCAGTTTATTAATCTTGTAGAGGGGCAGGGCATTATAGAATCAGGAATGAATAAAGATAATTTGGATTTTAGAGTAAGAGTTTCAGATGGTTATGCAATTATGATACCTGCTAATACATGGCATAGATTTTATAATATAGGCAGTTCACCAATTAAATTATATGTTATATATGGCCCGCCACAATGGCCACAAGGAACGGTTGTTGAAACCGTGGAAAGTGAAGAAAATGGTATGTAATAACTTTGAACAAAACAAAAATACCAACTTAGAAAGGGATGAATCTTATGGATTATGGACCTAATCCATTTGTAACTAATATTGATAGTGATACCTTAAAAAATGACTATTACCGTTCAGCTGTATGGACGGCAGGAAATTTACAAGTTATGTTAATGAGCCTACCAGTTGGTTTGAGAGCAGACTTAGAACTTCATGATACAGACCATTATATAAATGTTGTAGAAGGACAAGGCGTTATAGAATCGGGGCCGAATAAAGAAAATTTGGATTTTAGAGTAAGAGTTTCAGATGGTTATGCATTTATGATACCTGCTAATGTATGGCATAGATTTTACAATATAGGAAGTACCCCAATTAAATTTTACATTATTTATGGACCACCGCAGTGGCCGCATGGAACAGTGGTTGAAACATTGGAAGATGAGGAAAATGCTATATGATAACAAGGGAACCACTGATTAAATTTTCATTATAATAAATCGGTAGTTTCCTATGAACCGGAACCCCTTGTGAGTAAAGCGCTCAGGGGTTTTAACATATATGCCTTAAGTAAAGCTTAATTGTTTTGAAAACTCTTTAAAGATTGCACGGTAAATGGTATAATTATATTTATACATAAGCGGATGTTTATTCATGAAAGGGTGTGTGCATAGTGGGAAGTTCAGCAGTGGCAATAGCAATAAGCATGTGCCTTGCAGCAAGCCAAATTAACGTAGGCACATTAAAAGAAAAGCAAGAGCCTGCGCAGTCTATTGAATTGAAAGCAACACAATCATCTTACGAACCCATTGTTGAGGAAAAGCAAGAGCAGATTTTTGACTATGATATTATAGCACAAAGTATGCCACAAGTTCCAACGGTTAATAGTACAGTAGTTGGCTATAACGATTCTAAAAGCTGGTGGTTTAGCAGAAATAAAACAAACATGCCACCATCTGCACAGCATGATATTTGTACCATGCTGTATGATGCCTATTATTTGGGAGATGTAAGCCAGAAGGTTATTTACCTTACCTTTGATGAAGGGTATGAAATGGGCTATACAGGGCAGATATTGGATACACTGAAGGAAAATGATATTAAAGCAGCTTTTTTTGTAACAAAGCCATACATAGAAAGCGACCAGGATTTAGTTAAGCGAATGGTTGCAGAGGGTCATATTGTTGGAAATCATTCGGTTACACATTCACCTATGAGTACACTTAGCGATGAGGGGATAGTGAATGAACTATTGGGTTGTGCGGAATACTTTAAAGAAGTTACAGGTGTGGACATGCCTTTGTTTTTCAGACCTCCAGCAGGAGAATACAGCATTAGAACATTGGGAAAAACACAGGAATTAGGGTACAAGACTATTTTTTGGAGTTTTGCTTACCAGGATTGGTTGACAGATGCACAGCCAGGTAAACAAACTGCCTATAATAATATAATTAACTATAGCCATAATGGTTGCATAATGCTTTTACACGCAGTAAGCAAAAGTAATACAGAGGCATTGGATAGTGCAATAAAGGAGCTAAAGGCAGAAGGCTACAGGTTTGAAAGCCTTGAAAATTTACCAAAGCAGGAAGAAATTTTGTCGCGATTAAAAAAATAAGCGGCTTAAAATACAATTATAATGGGGGCATTTGGTATGAAAATGAGAATTAAATTGGATTTTAACAACATGATGACGGACTTCGTGGGCGAGTATGGAATTTCGGAAGGGGATATTACAAAGCTTAACAGTAAAATTGAAAGTGCTAAAAATGCCATGGTTACAAAAAGAGCAAAAGGCAAGATGGACTGGAGAGATTTACCTTACAATCAAAATGAAGTGGTTGAAGATATTATTGAATATGTGAATGAAATTAAGGATGAGATTGATGCCTTTGTTGTGTTGGGGATAGGTGGTTCGGCATTGGGGCCAATTGCGGTTCAGCAGGCAATTAATCATCCATACTATAATGAGCTGACAAAAGAAAGACGTGGTGGATACCCTAAGCTTTATGTGGCAGATAATGTTGACCCCGAAAGGCTTACTTATCTTTTTGACACAATTGACGTTACAAAATGTTTGTTCAATTGTGTTTCAAAAAGCGGTTCAACCTCTGAAACCATGAGCCAGTTTATGATTATAAAGGAAATGCTCGAAGAGAAATTAACCAAAGAAGAGGCGGCTAAGCATATTGTATGCACAACAGACAAAGAAAACGGAAACCTTATTAAAATTGCAAAGACCGAAGGGTATAAAACATTTTTTATTCCAAGCGGTGTTGGTGGAAGATTTTCAGAGCTTACACCTGTTGGATTGCTTCCCGCAGCTATGTGTGGCATAGACATTAAGGCAATGCTTGAGGGTGCAGCATTTATGGACGAACTTAGTAAGGAAGAGGATATTTACAAAAATCCTGCTTATATGTATGCTATATTAAGCTACATAGCAATGGAACAGGGAAGAAACATATCTGTAATGATGCCTTATGCAGACAGCCTTAAATACATTTCAGATTGGTATGCACAACTTTGGGCAGAGTCCCTTGGTAAAAAGTTTGATGTTGACGGAAATGTTGTATTTGCAGGGCAAACACCTGTTAAGGCGCTGGGTGTTACAGACCAGCATTCACAGGTTCAGCTTTACACAGAAGGACCTTTTGATAAAATTATTGTGCTTTTGGGTGTAGACAAATTTAAAGAAACAATTACAATACCTAAAATTTATGGTGATATTCCAAGCCTTGGATTTTTAGGTGGAATTACACAAAACCAGCTTATTAAAACAGAACAAATGGCAACAGAGTATGCATTGCTAAAGGGTGGAAAAGCAAACATGACCATTACCTTGCCAGAGGTTAACGAGTTTACCATAGGTCAGCTTTTATACATGTTTGAGGTGGCTACAGCTTTTGCAGGAGAATTATTGAATATTAATGCGTTTGACCAGCCGGGGGTTGAGGAAGGGAAAAATGCAACCTATGCGATGTTTGGCAGACCGGGATATGAGGAGAAAAAAGCGGAACTTGATGCAAGACCGAGTAAAAAAGATAAGTTTATGATATAATTATGAGAAATAAGGTAAGACCTTAGTGGACGTGAAGCCATTGAGGTCTTAGCTTTTTAAGAGAGGAGGCAAAAAATTGAATAGCGAAGACAGAAGACGGGAAATATACAAGATATTAGCAGAGCGGGACACAGCAATCAGTGCCGCAGTATTGGCAGAACGCTTTAATGTTACAAGGCAGATAATTGTAAAAGATATTGCTCTTTTAAAGGCAGAAAAAACTGAAATTCTTTCAACGGCAAAGGGATACATTCTTAACAAAGGGGATACAGGCAGTGTAAGAAAAATGGTACACGTTTGCCATGACGTGCAGTCTATTGAGGATGAACTTAATATTGTAGTTGACCTTGGCGGAAGAGTACTTACAACGGCTGTGGAGCATCCTGCTTACGGTATTGTTGGTGAAGCACTGAACATAAGAAGCAGACGGGATGTTAAAAAGTTTTTGGAGAATATAAGCAAGTCAGGTTGTGAGCCATTGCTTAGGCTTACAAACGGAAAGCATATGCACCTTATTGAGGCAGACGATGAAGAGTGCATGGAGGAAATATGTGCCGAATTAAAGGGAAAAGGGTACTTGATTTTATAATAAAAATATGATATATTTTCTTTTGTCGTAAAAAGTGTATATACACATATGTATTTGAGCATATATTTATATCGGAGGGATAAAAAATGGCAGAAGAAAAGAAATTTTCAATTAAGGAATTTTTAAGACGTTATTTTATTAATGGGCTTAACGGTATGGCACTTGGACTTTTTTGTACACTTATTATTGGGCTTATTATTAAGCAAATAGGGGCACTGGTAGGCGGGGATATTGGAGGCTTTATTATAGGCGTTGGTACAATTGCCAGCGTGTGCACAGGTGCGGCGATTGGTATTGGTACAGCTTATTGCCTTGGTGCGCCAAGGTTAATTATTTTTTCCTCTGCTGTTACAGGTCTTTTGGGTGCTAATGCTTCAGCCTTTGTTAATGGAACGCTAATTGTTGAAGGCGTTGTTAGCCTAAAAGGCCCTGGCGACCCATTAGGAGCATTTATAGCTGTTGTGGTAGGGGCAGAAATAGCTAGATTGGTGGCAGGCAAAACAAAGGTGGATATTATACTTACGCCATTTGTTACTATTCTTGCCGGAAGTGTTATTGGGGCAATTGTTGGGCCTCCGCTTTCAAAAGGAATGCTTTGGCTAGGCGAGGCAATTACAGTTGCAACTGCATTACAGCCGCTTATTATGGGCATTGTAATATCTGTTGTTATGGGAATCATACTTACTTTACCAATAAGTTCTGCGGCATTATCCATTATACTTAGCCTAAGTGGACTGCCAGCAGGGGCGGCAACAATTGGTTGTTCAACCCAGATGGTAGGCTTTGCAGTTGCTAGCTTTAGGGAAAATAGGTGGAACGGGCTATTTGCACAAGGCCTTGGAACATCTATGCTGCAAGTACCAAACATTGTAAAGAAGCCAGTAATTTGGATACCGCCTATTATTGCAAGTGCAATTCTTGGCCCTCTTGGCACTTGTGTATTTAAGATGGAGAATAATCCAGCAGGCGGTGGTATGGGTACATCAGGCTTAGTTGGGCAGATAATGACGTGGCAGACTATGGCGGGAAGTCGCAGCAGTGGAGTACTGCTAATTGAAATTATTTTTTTGCATTTTGTATTGCCAGCTATACTTACACTTATCATAAGTGAATATATGAGAAAAAAAGGCTATATAAAACTGGGAGATATGAAACTTGATGTGTAAGCATGCAATTTTTGAAAAAGTTACTCTTACGTGGTAATGTATTAAATTCATGTAGCTTTATTTGTTAATAGCTATGTTTTCATTATTTAATGAAGATAAACGGGTTTTAGCTTGTAACATAAGGCTGTTTTTTGCCTATATTGGAGATATGCGAGAGCATATCTCTTTTTTTTGTTGGTTTTTTAAAACAATGAGTGAAATTTGTTGGTAATATATGGTAATTGGCGACATGGTTTTACAAAAATATTTATCATTGCAGTGGTATATTTTATTTAAGAAAACGCTTATTAATTCAAATATCAAAAAATTCTAATACAACATAAGGCAAAAGGATAATGCCTTTGTGAACGATAAGGAGGCTTTTTAATGCAGTACGAATTTCCTACCGATGGCAGTGAATGTGCACCAAAGGATTTTAAGTTTCCCTCTAACATAAAGCAGATGGGAAATGTAGACAGGGATTTGAAAATATACATGGAGGACTATGTATATACATATTTATATCAATATGCAAGAAGCTATGGCGGCGGGGAAAAGCTGGCGGTGCTTGTTGGGCGTTATATGATGGTGGATGATGCACAGGTGGTGCTAATAAGTGGTGCAATACAGGCAAAAGATACTGTAAAGGACAAGGATGCTGAGATTTTTACAGAGGAAAGCTGGAATTATATTAACCGCCAAATGGCTACATATTTTAAAAATCTTTGTATTATTGGTTGGGTTCATATTCAGCCTGATTTTGGTACATATCTTATGGCGCGAGATGAGGTTTTTCACAGGGAATGCTTTAAGGAAATGTGGCAGTTGTTATTTGTAGTTGACCAAAGTGAGCGTGCTGATGGATTTTATGTTTACAATAAGGACAAGTCATCACTACGCAGTGCAAGGGGATATTTTATTTATTATGATAAGAACGAAATGATGCAAAATTATATGATTGAAAACAGCACAATAAAGCCGCGTGCAGCGGTGGAGGAAGTTGTTTTTGATAGTAAATCATCTGGAAGAACCGCTGTTGAACGACTGTTGGGAATTGCAGGACGAAGAAAATCAGTGCAGAAAACAATTGAAAGTAATATTGATAGGATAGATGCTGCATCAAGAATAAGACAGGTTTTACGTAAAAAAGAAGAGGACAGAGAAAAAGAGACTAAGAACAGATATGTTGCCCTTACGGCAATTTGTGGTTCGTTATGTTTAGCGTGCCTTATGATGTGTGCAAATTTACTTAGCAATCGAGACAGAATAAATCGTCTTGAAGCAGAACTCAGTTCTGTACAACAATCCTACACTGCAATAAATGAAATGGTTGAAACTGCAACAGCGCAGGTTTTTGCAGAAAAAAACACAGACACAGCTACTGAAAGTGTAGAGTTGCCTGCAAACGAGAAAATTAACGTGCAGGTTAATGAGGAGCCTGTGGCCGAGCAAACGGGAGAAATACAGGTGTACTGCGTTGAAGAGGGTGATAGCCTATGGTACATAAGCCGGAAATTCTATGGCACAGATGATGAGGTAGAGCTTATAAAAAAGGCGAATGGGCTTGATGACGAAAATTTAATTTTTTTGGGCGAAGAACTGATTATACCCAAAAGATAAGGTATAATGTGGATATGTTTAAAGCAGTATAACACTTTGAATAATTTAAATGGATATGATATAATCCTTCTAAAATAATTTTAGGAGGATTTTTTTATGAGAGCAAGCTGGGACGAATATTTTATGGAAATTGCGGAGATAGTTAAAACACGCTCTACTTGTTTAAGACGACAGGTTGGGGCAGTTATTGTTAAAGATAATAGAATAATTACTACTGGATATAATGGTGCACCATCGGGTACAAGCCATTGCACAGATAAAGGCACATGCCAGAGGATTGAAATGAACATACCATCGGGGGAGAGGCACGAGCTTTGCCGTGCGTTACATGCCGAACAAAATGCTATTATACAGGCGGCAAACATTGGCGTAAGCACCGATGGGGGAACTTTGTATGTTACGTTGCAGCCATGCGTTATTTGTGCAAAGATGGCAATTAATGCAGGAATTAAAAAGATTGTATACAAGGGTGCTTACCCTGACCCATTATCTCTGGACATGCTTAATGAGGCAAAGGTTGAGCTTGTTGTTATGGACTAAAGGAGAAGATGCATATGAAAATGATTTCGTGGAATGTAAATGGTCTGCGTGCCGCTGTAGGCAAAGGATTTTTGGACTTCTTTAATGTAATTGATGCTGATTTATTTTCAGTGCAGGAAACAAAATTGCAGGAAGGACAAATTACACTGGACCTTGAGGGTTATTATCAATATTGGAACTATGCTGTTAAAAAAGGCTATTCAGGGGTTGCTGTATTTTCTAAAAAAGAGCCAATTAGCGTTACATATGGCCTAGGTATAGAAGAGCATGACCAAGAGGGCAGAGTAATTACCCTTGAATTTAATGAATTTTATTATGTAACGGCTTATGTACCAAATAGCCAAGATAAAAATGCACGCCTTGGCTACAGGGTTACATGGGAAGATGCTATGCGTGCGCATCTTATGGAGTTGGATAATAAGAAACCTGTTATTTTTTGTGGTGACCTTAATGTGGCACATAATGAAATTGACCTAAAAAATCCAAAGCCAAACATTGGCAATGCTGGTTTTACTTATGAAGAGCGTGGCAAGTTTACGGAGTTACTGGAAAGTGGTTTTGTAGATAGTTTTAGATACTTTTATCCAGAGCTTGAGGGAGCATATTCATGGTGGAGTTATAGATTTAGTGCTAGAAAAAACAATGCGGGTTGGCGTATAGACTATTTTGTGGTTTCTAATCGTATTAAAGAAAAAATGACAGGTGCTGCTATACACAGTGATGTTATGGGCTCGGACCATTGCCCAGTGGAGCTTACCATAGAGTTTTAGGGCTTTGTACCCAGTAAAGTACTGGACTTACCACAGTAATTAAGTTATAATGTTCATGAAAAGTGGGAAAAAAGCAAGATGCATAAATTTTGTGTTTTTCAACGTATGTTTCTGATTCTGATTTTGCATTGTAATGTTTATTGGGGGGAAATTATGAGAAATTATGAGGAGATTTATAAGGCAAAGCTTACTACTGCAGAGGATATTGTATCCAGAATACAAAACGGCGATGTTTGTGCATCACCAATATGTATGGGGGAGCCATATTCTATAGTTCAGGCACTTGCCAAAAGAGTTGCCGAACATAAAGTTGAAAATGTTCAGCTTCATGGAACGCTTACTATGCCTGGAAAAGACTACCTTGACCCTGAATTTCAGGGAAGTTTAGGGTTTGTATCATGGTTTTTTGGTGCAGGCAGTAGAAAAGGCGGTCAAAGCGGTAAGTTTGATTATATGCCCTCTAACTACAGCGATTACCCTATGATTTGGTCCTTAAGACCATCATTGGATGTACTTTTTATGGTAGTATCTCCAATGGATAAGCATGGCTATTTTTCCATGGGAGCTTACGCAGGTGAAGCAATAGGCATGGTTAGGTTAGCCAAACGTATATACATAGAAGTAAATGAAAATATGCCACGCACTTACGGAGAAAACTTTATTCATATTTCTCAAGTGGAAGGCATTTGTGAATATAATGTACCACTTATTGAACTGCCAGATGCACAACCAAGTGAATTAGAGAAAAAAATGGGTGAATATATAGCAGAGCTTGTGCCAGACGGAGCTACAATTCAGCTTGGTATTGGGGGAGTTTCGGGGGCTATTGGCAAGGCTTTAGTGGATAAAAAAGATTTGGGTATACATACAGAAATGTTTTCAGACAGTATGGTTGACCTTATTGAGGCTGGTGCTGTTACAAATGACAGAAAAAGCATTTATAGAGGCATGTCAGTAAGTGCCTTCTGCCTTGGAACAAAAAAGGTGTATGATTTCATTGACCAGAACCCTGGAGTATGTATGCTGCCTATTAACTATGTTAACAATCCATACACTATTGGGCAGATGGATAACTTTATATCGGTTAATGCAGGGCTTGAGGTTGACTTTTTGGGTCAGGTTTGTGCTGAGTCAATAGGGCCTATGCCTTTTAGCGGAAGTGGAGGACAGTTTGACTATGTTAAGGGCGTTAAAATGAGCAAGGGTGGCAGGAGCTTTATTGCTATGAATTCAACAGCTAAAAATGATACAATATCTAAAATTAAGCCTATGCTTACCCAAGGGGCTGCCGTTACAACACATAAAAATGAGGTTGACTGTATTGTAACTGAGTATGGTGTGGCAGTGCTAAAAGGGAAAACTATGAGGGAAAGAACGAAAGAGCTGATTAATATTGCACACCCTAAATTTAGGGAAGAACTTACCTTAGAGGCAAAAAAATTGAACATTCTTATATAGAAGAATATGATCTTCAAGGGTTTGATGTACGGACAAAAAAAGGCACATATATGATATGCGCCTTTTTTATTCATTAATTGTGTCGGCAGGCTGGGCAGATACCATAAAAGGTTAACTGCTCGCCCTCAACAAGGAAGTCGGTTTGGTCTGCAACCTGATTACGAAGGGAACTTAATCCTTGAATTTCAAAATCGTAAATTTTACCGCAGTTGGTGCAAACAATGTGCGGATGCGGAAGTACATTTGCATCGTAGTTAGAGCGACCGTTACCTACGCTTAATTCCTGCACAAGCCCTGTTGTTTTAAAGCTGTCTAATGTTTTATAGACCGTTGCAAGGCTGATGGTTGGATTGGTTGGCATTAGCGCTTTATAGATTTCCTCTGCGGACGGATGAGATTTTGTGCCACTTAGCATAGCATAGATAGCTATACGCTGTGGGGTTACCTTTAATCCCTTTTCACGTAGAACTTCGGTAATAGTAATCATAAAGCCCACTCCTTAATAATAATAATAGTTATTATTAATTAATAGTAATAAAAATTATTTACTTTGTCAAGGGGATTGACTTATAAAACTTGATTTTTTTTTGGCTTGTGGTATTATTTACAAGTAATGGAGGTGCAAACAATGCATATAGTTTTACATGAACCAGAAATACCACAAAATGCCGGTAACATAGCAAGAACTTGCGCAGTTACAAACACGGTTTTACATTTAATTAAGCCACTTGGTTTTTCGGTAGAGGACAAGTATCTTAAAAGGGCAGGTCTTGACTATTGGCATCTGCTGGACATAAGGTATTACGAAAATTTTCAGGATTTCATTAACAAAAATCCAAATGCTAAAATTTTTATGGCAACTACAAAGTCAAAGCACATCTACACAGAAGTGGAGTATGGTGCGGATGATTATATAATGTTCGGCAAGGAAAGTGCAGGTATACCTGAAGAAATACTTTTGAATTATCATGAAACATCCGTTAGGATACCTATGTATGGGGACACAAGAAGTTTGAATCTTTCAAACTCTGTTGCCATTATGCTTTATGAGGCATTACGCCAACAAAATTTTAAGGGGCTTAACACACAGGGGCAACTGCACAAATATAAGTGGTAAAAACTTAGGTATTTATTTGGCAACAATGTATTTATATGTAAAAGCAAGTTTTATGTGTATGAAAGAAATAATTGTTGCCTTGAAGCAAATATTGTGATATAAAAGGTATAGACTTTTAAAAGACTGCATTATGTTTAAAGCGGTATATACTTATGAATACGGACAATGCAGTGAAATTCAAAAATCTGGAGGAAATGTAAATGGAATATACAGTTACACCAAGCGGTGTTTGTGCAAAGTCGCTTGATTTTGAAATTGAAAACAATAAAGTTAAGGGTGTGCGTTTCCATGGCGGTTGCCAGGGTAGCCACATGGGTATTCAAAGCCTTGTTGAGGGCATGGACACAGAAGAAGTTATCGAAAGACTTAGAGGAATTACGTGCGGACACAGAAACACATCATGTCCAGACCAGCTTGCTTGTGCCTTGGAAAATTTGAAAAAGTAAAACTTAATATTTATTATTGACAAACTAAAAAGGCTTATGGTATACTTGTGATTGAATGACGTAAGTCTTTTTTTTATGCAAATTATTATGCAAAAGAGTTCTATCTAATGGAGGTGGAAGTGATGAGAACCAAAATTACTTTAGCCTGCACAGAGTGCAAGCAGAGAAATTACAACACAACAAAGGAAAAAAAGAATCACCCTGACAGAATGGAGTTCAAGAAATATTGTAAATTCTGTAAGTCACATACATTACACAAAGAAACAAAGTAATTTGTATGCGGTGATAACCTGAAAGGGACGTGGAAGAACATGGAACAAAACACTACGAACAACCCAAATGGAAAAACTGAAACAAAAAAAGCAAAAACAAGTGCTAAAGCGAAACCAGGTTTTAGTTCTGTTGTTGCAGACCACAAGGCTGAATTTAAAAAAATTGTTTGGCCTAAAAAAGATGAGGTTGCTAAAAAAACGGCTACCGTAATCGTAACATCCTTGCTCATTGGCCTTATCATTTTCTGCATGGATACTGTTTTTACAGGCGGGCAGGATTTGGCTATGAGTCTTTTAGGATTAATCTAAGTTGAGTAGAAATAAAAAAGGATGAGAGTATGTCTGAAGAAATTATGAATACTGAAAACGCTGAAGCGTCTAAAATCGACGACCAGGTAAAATGGTATGTTGTGCACACCTATTCAGGCTACGAGAATAAGGTGAAAGCCAACATCGAAAAAATAATCGAAAACAGAGGAATGCAGGACCAAATCCACGAGGTTAGCGTACCAGTGCAGGATGTTGTTGAGATTAAAAATGGTCAGAAAAAAACGGTTCAGAGGAAAGTATTTCCGGGATATGTTCTGCTTAAGATGATTATGAACGACGAAACTTGGTACGTTGTTAGAAATACCAGAGGCGTTACCAGTTTTGTTGGCCCGGGAAGCAAGCCGGTGCCATTAACTGATCAGGAAGCTAAAGCAATGGGGATTGAAAAATATATCCAAACCTTTGAGTTTGAAGAAGGCGATGCAGTAAAAGTTTCTAGCGGACCTTTTGCGGAATCTATCGGACTTATTAAAGAGGTTAACGCAGGCAAAAAAAGCGTTGTTGTTATGCTTTCCATATTCGGAAGAGAAACACCTGTTGAGCTTGACTATACTCAGCTGGAAAAACTGTAAACATTGTATTTGTGCACCCTAGGTGCACGTGGGAGGGAAAATCCCGTTAATTACCACATTTATAGGAGGTGCCGAAATGGCAAAGAAAGTAACTGGTTATATTAAATTACAAATTAACGCTGGTAAAGCAACACCAGCGCCACCTGTTGGTCCAGCCCTTGGTCAGCATGGTTTAAATATCATGGGTTTCTGTAAAGAATTTAATGAAAAAACAGCACAGCAGGCTGGTCTTGTTATACCTGTAGTTATCACTGTTTATGCAGACAGAAGCTACACTTTTATAACAAAGACTCCTCCAGCAGCGGTTTTACTTAAGAAAGCTTGTAAGATTGAATCTGGTTCAAGCGTTCCTAACAAAACTAAAGTTGCTACGATTTCTAAAGGCGAAGTTATGAAAATAGCTGAGCTTAAAATGCCTGATCTTAACGCTGCAACAATTGATACTGCTTTCAGTATGATTTGCGGAACAGCAAGAAGTATGGGTATCGTTGTTGAAGATTAATTGACAGATTTTTTTGAAAATTTAGTCTGTCATATTGGTGGGAGGGACAATTCTCCCGATATTACCACATAAGGAGGTCACGAAAGTGAAAAGAGGAAAGAAATATTTAGAAAAAGTTAAACTCGTAGATTCTTCAGTATTGTATGATTCTAAAGACGCTATCGATTTAGTTCAGCAGACATCAGTTGCTAAATTTGATGAAACTGTTGAAGCACATATTCGTTTGGGTGTTGACAGCAGACATGCTGATCAGCAGGTTCGTGGTGCCGTTGTACTTCCACACGGTACAGGTAAAACAGTTCGTGTTTTAGTGTTTGCTAAAGGCGATAAGGCTGAAGAAGCTTTAGCAGCTGGTGCAGATTTTGTTGGAGCAGAGGATTTAATCCCTAGAATTCAGAATGACAACTGGTTTGGTTTCGACGTTGTTGTTGCAACACCTGACATGATGGGCGTTGTTGGTCGTCTTGGCCGTGTACTTGGTCCTAAAGGCTTAATGCCTAACCCTAAGGCTGGTACAGTAACTATGGATGTTACGAAGGCTGTTAACGAGATTAAGGCAGGTAAAATTGAATACCGTCTTGACAAAACAAACATTATCCATGTTCCAATTGGTAAAGTATCTTTTGGTTCAGATAAATTATCAGAAAACTTCCAGACTCTTATGAGTGCAGTTATAAAAGCAAAACCAACAGCTGCTAAAGGTCAGTACCTTAAGAGCGTAGTTGTAGCTACAACTATGGGCCCTGGTATTAAGCTTAACACAGCTAAAATTTCTGAGTAATTCCTTGCTTTGCAGTGGTGAATTTAAAATATAGTTGACAATTTTTAAATTGTATGGTACTATCATAAAGTTAGTTTAACACTGCCTAAGACAGTAGGTGCATTTAAGCGTAAAAGCACAGCTTGCCTACCGAGGATTATTAAAGTTTTGACTTTTAACCTCTTTGTCTTTTGGCAAAGAGGTTTACTTTTTATACGATACTATAAGGAGGTGTAAGGATGGCAAAAATAGAACAGAAACAAGTTATTGTTGATGAAATTAAAGATAAACTTTCAAAGGCTGCATCCGTAGTAGTTGTTGACGCCAGAGGCTTAACAGTTGAAGAGGATACAAAGCTTAGAAAGAGCTTAAGAACTGCCGGCGTTGATTACAAGGTATACAAAAACACAATGGTTACATTGGCTGTTAAAGGTACTGAGTTTGAAGGCCTTTCAGCTCATCTTGAAGGCCCTAGTGCATTTGCATTTAGCTATGACGATGCTACAACAGCAGCTGGTATTTTAAATACAGCAGCTAAAGACTTAAAGAACCTTGAGTTTAAGGCAGGCGTTATTGAAAGCGTTGTTTATGGTGCTGAAGGTATGAAAGCAGTTGCTGGTATTCCTTCAAAAGAAGTTCTTCTTTCAAAACTTCTTGGAAGCTTCAAATCACCTATGTCTTCATTTGCTCGTGTTATTAAACAGATTGCAGAAAAAGATACTTCAGCAGTGGCTGAATAAGGTTAGCTTGGTTACTATTTTAAATTAAAATTATTTCGGAGGTGCTTATAATGGCAAAATTATCAATTGAAGAAATTATCGCAGCTGTAAAAGAGCTTACAGTTATCGAACTTAACGACTTAGTTAAAGCAGCAGAGGAAGAATTCGGCGTTTCAGCAGCAGCAGGCGTTGCAGTAGCAGCAGCAGGTGCTGGCGAAGCAGCAGAAGAAAAAACAGAATTTGATGTTGAATTAACAGCAGCAGGTTCAGAAAAAATCAAAGTAATCAAAGTAGTTAGAGAAATCACAGGTCTTGGCTTAAAAGAAGCTAAAGAAGCTGTAGATGGCGCTCCTAAAGTAATTAAAGAAGCAGCTTCTAAAGAAGATGCTGAAGCTATCAAAGCTAAACTTGAAGAAGTTGGCGCAAGCGTAACATTAAAGTAAGATTTATTTTATATATTATAACCCGTAGACCATTGTGTTTGCGGGTTTTTTTATTGTAATTAGATATAAGAGTACAAGTTTGCGGATTTTTGTGTTAAATAAAACGTACTGGAATAAAATGTTAAAATTTAGGTAAGAAGGTAGTCAGTTTTTCTTAAGAAATTACATGTATAATGAATGTAAGCGAAACTTATTATCTATTAAAACTTACGAGGTGGAAAAATGAAGGTTACAAAAAAGAAAGTAATTATTGGTGTTATAGCAGTGGGTATAGTTGTGGCGGCTGGAGTTCATATTAAAACTAAAAAAGCAACCGCAAGCGAAGGAGTTATGGTAAGCACAAAGGCAGTAGAGGTAAAAGAAATTGAAGAACTTCTTTCTTTAAAGGCTCCATTGGAAGGAACAGAAAGTATAGAAGTTGTAAGTAAGATGCATTACGAAATACTATCAATAGATGTGAAAGAAGGCGACAAGGTAAAAAAAGGACAAATTTTAGCAACATTGGACACAGCTACCTTGGAAGATGAAATTGAAAAACTTACAGATAGCCTTGAACTTTTAAAAATAGAAAATTCTGAAACAAATGCTGACAAAAATACATCACTAGAATTGGCTAAAGCAAAACTGGAGGACAGTCTTGAAGAAGCTCAACGAAGCTATGAACAGGCGTTAGAAACACTGGAAGATGCAAAAAAAGACTTGGATAATATTAAGGAGCTTAATAAGGCAGGGGCTATTAGCAATGATGACTTAGATGCCGCACAAATTAAAGTGAATGAAGCACAGAGAGTTGTGGATAAATATAATGTTGAAAATGGCAAGGTCGTTGCAACAGAGGCGGAATTACTTGACCTAAGCAGTTCTGAATTAGCGGCTTCAACAGCTTCAAAATTAAAAAGTATTGAAATTGCCCAAAAGGAATTAGCAAGAAAAAAGGAAGACCTTGAAGACTGCCGTATAAAAAGCACCATTGATGGAACAGTTACTAGAGTGAATTCTAAAGTTGGACGTTTTGCAGATGACGTAGACGACGACAAACCAATGTTTGTAATTGAAAACATGGATAAACTTAAAATGATGGTAAGTGTAAGCGAATATGATATTGATAAAGTTGCTGTTGGGCAGCTTGTAAAAATAAATGCAGATATATTAAAGGGTGAAGAGGCAGAAGGAATTGTATCTAGAATTTCTCCAACGGGTGAGGCAAAAAGCCAAAGCACAGAGCGGGTTATTCCTATACAAGTTGATGTAAAAAGCGGATACGACAAACTTATTGCAGGCATAAATGCAAATGCAAAAATCCAGGTCGCTAAGTCGGATAATGCTAAGGTTATACCTATTGAAGCGTTGCGTGATAACAATGATGGTACATATAGTGTGTTTAGGGTTAATGGAGAGAATCTACTTGAAATAGTTACAGTTGAACCTGGGATTGAGGATGCTCTTGAGCTACAGGTAATTAGTGAAAACCTTAATGAGGGTGATAAAATAGTTCTTAATCCAGATGAAACAATGACAGAAGGAATGAGTGTGATGGTAGCGAACCCAGATGATACAACGACAGAAGGAACGGGCGTGATAGCTAATGAATGAAATAATTAAAATATCAGAACTAAACAAAATTTACGCCACGGGTGACATTCAGGTTCATGCATTAAAAGACATCAATATTAGCATTAAAGAAGGTGAATATGTAGCAATAATGGGTAAATCGGGGTCAGGTAAATCCACGTTGATGAATATTCTTGGATGTCTTGATAAGCCATCATCAGGAGTTTACGAGTTGGATGGAATAGATATTGCTAGCCAAAGTGAACGACAGCTTTCTTATGTAAGAAACAAAAAAATAGGATTTGTATTTCAATCATTTAATCTTATTCCAAGAAC
>JBFWMT010000042.1:0-21680 GCA_050251415.1 Anaerotignaceae bacterium
TAGGTTTTATAGCTACAAATTGAATTGTTTTTCGTAATAGAAAATTTAAAATGACAGGAACAAACTTCCTGTCCAATTTATAATGGATACCTTAACAGGTGCTTCATCTCCATTTAAAGAACCCTCGAATTAACCTCTTTTGGCTGATTTGAGGGTTCTTTCTTACCTGTTTTGAAAAGGTGCATTTGCTCTTGTTGTTTGCTTTTTCAGTGATTGGCATCGATGTTTCCACATTTAATATTATAGATTATTTAATGTACAAGGTTATAGTATTAGTTTGTAGGAGGGGTTGTTTCGTATTAACAGAAACTTTTTGGAATAAAAATACCATTTCACGTCAAAAAAAGGGTATCTCACGTCATTTGCCACAAATTGAAACTGTTTTTTTATATACTGGAAATATCTTAAAAGGAGGTGAATAGAGGAGAAGATAAAGGATTATGTTAAATCTATATTATTTTGCTGTTGTAAGGAAAGGAGAAATATCAATAAAAGTATTACCTAAAACTAGGGATTTTACCTAACCAGGTCAAAAGTATCTCGAAGGTAAGGAAACTAAAACACAAATTTATTTATATGAGAGGGTGTATATATTAATGAAACAAAAATGGATTTCTTTTATACTAGTTGGAGTGTTATCATTCAGTTGTTGTAATAGTGCTTTTGCAGCTCAAAAAGTTTCTGATTCAATGTTTTATACTCAGGATTTAGAAATGAATAAAATAGAATTAAGCGAGTCAGAAATGATGCAATATAGTATTTATGACATTGATTTTTCAAAAGAGAAACTTACAAGAAGCATTTCTAATGAAAAGATAACGAATGATGAGGTAACAAATGATGAAGCAACAAATGATGAAGCAACAAATGATGAGATAACAAATGATGAGATAACAAATGATGAAGCAACAAATGATGAGATAACAAATGATGAGGTAACAAATGATGAAGCAACAGATGAAGATGTAACATAAGAAACGATTCTTGATATGTGTACTAAAATAGATACTAAGAATATAGGAGGAAATAAAATTAATATTTATTCGTCCGATACTCTTCCACAGTATCTTTATAATTGTGATACAATTATTGAAATTGCAGAAATGAACGATTCGGTATATATTACATATTTAACTGGTAACAATGAAAATGTTGTGCTAAATTATAATAGTGAAGGGTTGTACGATAAAGGTATCCATGAAAACGAAACAGGGACATCTATTTATATTTCTGAAAATGATGCAACGATGATGCAACCTAATACATATGAAATGTCAGAAGAATTACAAGAATTTATTGATGAGTGTATCGATAATGGAGACATTGAAGAACTATATAACATCGAGCAATTAAATGTATTTGAAGTTGATGGGAATTATGCGATTGAAGAAAAATTGCCTTTTGATCAAGCCAATAATATAAATCAAATAAAAGTTTATAGCGCAAGTACACCAACAACAGATTTAGCATTACTAAGCAGCTTAAAAAATGATTTTTCAATGTATACAAATAAGAGTGTATTGTCACAATCTAAGTATTGCAGTTATTTAAAGAAAAATGTTAGTGTAGTGATTAAAGAAGATAGAAATTCTTATAAAAGGGTATCTGCAAATTGGAATTCATTTAATGTGGGAACATCATTAACGATAATTTGTACTGCTCTTAGTTTGCCAGAATCAGCATTAGTAGCTGTGTTAACTGGAGCTTGTGTAGGTATTTCAGCAAAGGATACGATATTATCGGCTGTTAAGTTAAGTTCGTCGGCAGTGTATTCCTATAATGGGAATAGATATGGTTATGCATATGATACTACAGTGTGGAAGGATAATGTTTTGGTTCAAGTGAAAAAATCAAAAGGAGAGTTTACTGGTGGTTACGATAAGGACGGTAATTTTACTTGGATTATTTCTACCACGCCTAGTGCCTTTAAAGAATCAACTCCTACGTGGGCAAATAATGTAATTAAATATTATAATTCTGATTTAGTTAGTAGCAAAGGAAAGACTTCGTTTCAACCAGATTAGTATAGTAAGTGAGTAAACTTTTAACTATATACTGTTGATTGATTTAGTAGTTTCATGACTAATTAACCTTCTATGTTTTGTTGCAAGAGGGATCTTATAGG
The DNA here is from genome assembly GCA_050251415.1 of Anaerotignaceae bacterium. GTDB lineage: Bacteria > Bacillota > Clostridia > Lachnospirales > Anaerotignaceae > UBA8514. The sequence continues at coordinate 2,126 of JBFWMT010000042.1, forward strand.
ACTACCATAGATGTAGATTATTCATTTTGGGTTATTACAAGGAGGTTTTAAAATGAAGAAATCAAGGCTTATAGTTTTAGGAATAATTTGCTTATTAATTGGTAGTGTTTATTTTTTTCAAATGAGGATTTCAAGACAAGTTGTTCTTAGTGATGCAGAAATTAAAAAATATGATATCTACAAACTGGCTATAACTGAAAATACAACTAAAGATGATATTAAGGAGTTATGTGATGAGATTGGGAAAGAGCGAGCAGGAGATATAGAGTATATTAAGCTATCCTCGGATGAGCTAAAAGATTATCTTTATGAATTTAAGGAAATTGAAGAAAATGATGAAATTGGAGATAAAATATATATAATATATATAACAGATGAAAATCTAAAAGTTTCTCTTATTTATGGAAATGAAGGCATTACTCAAATGGGTATCTATGATGAAACGAAAGATACATTTGTTTCTATTTCACAAGAAGGAGGTACGTTATATAAAAATTTTAGCCAAGCTTTTAGAGAAGACACGAGAAGCAAAGAGGATTAGTTGTTAAACATTAGAATAGTCTTTTGATTATGTGTTTTATTAGTTGTAATAAAACTTTATTGCAATCTTTTAGAAAAATATTTTTTGCAGTGTTTTTTGGAGCTAAATTACCTTAGATGAGAAAATTCTATTGCAAATTTATACAAGTATTTGAGATGTAGATATAATGAGGAAAAGTTACCACCGATTTATAGTGATACCTTTACAGGCACTTATTTGCCATTGCCTCCTTTCCCCCTCTAAGACCGCATTTTATGCGGTCTTAATAAAGGTTTTTGGTCTTGCTTTTTTCAAAAAGCAAGTGGTTTTGGGCAACGCCCAAGGTTTGTCTTCAACTGGTTTGGGCAATGACAAGGTTTTTCACTTCACAATCTCTTCCAGATAATCACATACAAAATCTATTAAATCAATACAGTCATTTCGTTCCTTAGCAAGGGACATGCAATTAATAGAACAAAATTTGCATTGAAAACAGGTCATTAACTTCATTCTTTCACTGTAGGCCTCTTCCCCTTCATACAGTAACCCTAAAACCATTATGCCCGCCACTAGTGCACTGCACATTCCTCCTATGCCAAAACCGTTGTTAATGGCATTTGCCGCACTTACCACCTCTTCCGTAACATATCCATACTTGTCACGGAAAGCCATCAGTATACTTCGACTGCATCCCAGCCCCTCATTGTAATATTTTTGCGCTATTTCTTTCATAAAAAAAGCACCCCTTCTACTATAATAAGCAAAAAGGGTACATGTTGTTACATAGCATATTAAGTTACATAAGGTCTGGATCAGGAGCAGTAATTCTTGCCGCAATAGGTCTGTATTTTTTTGCCTCCCAACGTCTTTCTTGGCTTCGTATCCACAAATATGCAACCCCTGTAAACACAAGACCAATCACAAAACTTGGTAAATCTGGATTGGTTAACGGCATTAGTTTTGGCATAATTACAAAATATCCTAATAAAATACCTGCCAAAAACGCCACAAGCGGTATCCCATACATAATCATTACTGCAAAGAAAAATCCATTATCTGCAAGTTCAAGCTCAACCCAATCGCCAACCTGCGCGTTGCATTGATTATCTGCCTCCATTATCATTTCCTTTTCGCTCATTCCTGCTATACAAGCCCTGCACTTTGCACAGGCCTCTGTTCTTGTCATTTTAATAACCACAAGGTCATTCTTTAACTCGGTTACTACTCCTTTTTCTGCCATTTTATTTTCCCCCTAGCAAATCTTTAACAACCTCTGATGCAATAATAAGCCCTGCCGCCGATGGCACAAAGGATATACTGCCTGGTGTACGCCTTTTGTTAGTGTCTTCACCCATAGCAATCAGTTCTTCCTCACTTAGCTTGCATTCAAGAGGCAATTCTTTTGAATAAACTACCTTTAACTTTTTAACGCCACGTTGCTTCAATTCTTTACGCATAACCTTTGCAAGTGGACAGACGGAAGTTTTATAAATATCCGCTACCATTAGCTGTGTTGGATTAAGCTTATTACCAGTACCCATAGACGACATAATTGGTATTCCCATCTGTTGGGCATCCATTACCAGCTGAATTTTTGCCGTTACAGTGTCAATCGCATCCACTATGTAGCTTGTATCCTCATCTATTATACCACTAATCCCTGGTAAATAGAAAGTATTATGAACTGTAACTTTGCAATTGGGGTTTATTAATAAAATTCTCTCCCTCATTGCCTGGGTTTTTGCCATGCCAACTGTACTTTGGGTAGCTATTATCTGCCTGTTTAAGTTAGATATACTAACAGTATCGTTGTCCACCAAAATAAGGCTGCCAATACCTACCCTAGCCAGTGCCTCGCATACAAAACCACCAACACCGCCAATACCAAAAACGACCACCTTGCTGTTTTTCAATTTTTCTAACCCTTCATTGCCTATAAGCATTTGGGTTCGTATAAATCTGTTGTCCATCTCCATCACCTATAAGTAATTATAAGGTTTTTTCACTTATTTGCAATAGTGTTATTTTTGCGTCTCTCATATGCCCTATCTAAATAAACTTTTATAAGTGCTGTTATGGGAACTGCAACTATCATGCCCCACAACCCAAAAAGTCCGCCAAAAAACGCCAATGAAAGTATAACCAACACCGGGTGAAGCTTTACACTTCTCCCCACAACCCTTGGCACAATAACCATACTGTCTATCTGCTGAAGAATAATAACAATAACTGCGGCATACAAAGCCTTTATTGGTGTACCGCTTACCAACCCCATCATAACCGAAAGCACAAAAGCAACCACTGCACCTACATACGGAATTAAATTGGAAAAGCCTGAAATAATGCCAATAAGAACCGCAAATTTTATACCTGCCGCCCAAAAGGAAAGAATAATTAGGGTTGCCATAATAAATGCATCTATAATTTGCCCCGTTACATAGCCACTGAAAACTTTGTTTGCATCGGCTAAAAAGGTTTCAATGCGACAGCTTATTCTATTTGGCAAAAAAACCCTCATGGTATCTTTTAGCCTATAAAGTATCCTGTCCTTTTCCACAAGAAAATAGAAAGCGGTAACAAGACCTATGGCTAAATCCAGCGCCACACTGCCCACCGATGTAACCGACCCTGCAACCGTTACCACCATATTCTTTGCCCAACGGGTAACACTTACTATAAGACTATTTATAATCCCGTTTATGCTGCTTAAAACACCCATTTCGCTAAGGGCTTTCTGAATTGTTAGCAGCATATCGCTAAGCTCCTGAATATATTTGTTAAGTTCATCCGCAAACTGGCTTACATCCGTTGCCCCTAAATGGGTTACCGCCATGCTTATGCCAACCCCAAGCACTGCAAATATAATAATGTAGGTAGCCGCAGTGCCTTTGGTACGTTTAGTAAAGCAACGCCTTTTAGGTTTTTTGTTTAGCCGTTTATCAAAAAACTCTACCATAGGGTCAAATAGAAAAGCGGCTATAATTCCTATAATTAAAGGAGCTGCCACGTTAATAAGCCTGCTAAAAAACACTCCAACAGCACCAGCCACCGTACCAATCCTTGCCATAACCATAATTACAGCAAAAAGCACCAGCACCGTAACAACTACGTGAAATGAAATTTTAACATACTTCCTATCCCATGGCAGCTTCATTAAAAAAATCACCTTTATCTTAAATTTTTAAGTATCTCTTTCAAATATTCCCAAGTTCTTTTTGTAGAAGAAATGCTTAGCCTTTCGTCTGGGGTATGCACATCTGCCATTTCAGGCCCAATGGATACCATATCGCAACCTTCAAGTTTTTCACTGAAAATACCACACTCAAGGCCTGCATGTATTGCATCAATTTTGGCATCCTTGCCAAACATACTTTTATAAGTATCCACAAACACTTCTCTAAGCCTTGAGTTTGGATTATATTCCCACGCTGGGTATGGAAACCTTGTGGTAAACTCTGCCCCTGTAAGCATTGCAATGGTTTTCATCTCGTCGCAAAGTAGCTGTTTTCGGGTAGCAACAGAGCTTCTGGTGGCACAAGTGAAGGTAATTTCGTCCTTTGATGTACGCACAATTCCAATATTATTGGAGCTTTCCACCAGGCCCTCTATATCCACACTAAATGCCTTAACTCCATAAGGAATCAGCATAAGCACAGCAATGGCTCTTTGGGCCGTAACTACTGAAAATACATACTTAGGTGGGGTTTCCAAATTTTCAACTGTAACTAAAATACCCTCTTCAATACCACGGTATTCCTTTATGCACATTTCCTTAAATGCTTGGCATAATCCTTCCACAATTCCACAATCTTTATGTTCACAGCTTATAACAGCCTCTGCCTCACGAGGGATAGCATTATCCATATTTCCGCCGTTAATTTCTGTTATTTTAATATTTGCATCTTCTAAAAGGCTGTTTAGCAGTCTGCCTAAAAGCTTGTTGGCATTGGCTCTCTGTAAATGAATATCTGAGCCTGAATGACCACCCTTTAACCCTTTAATTGTTATTTTGAAAGCGGTTTGACCTTCCTTTTGAATTTCCCAAACAGCAGGCACCGCTATTTTTGCCCTTAATCCGCCAGCACAACAGGTAAGTATATGTCCTTCTTCCTCACTGTCCAGATTTATTAGCTGTCTGCCTTGTAATATGCTGTAATCAAGGTTTCTTGCACCATTCATTCCCGCCTCTTCATCAGCTGTAAACACTGCCTCAATTGGTGGGTGTGCAATGGTTTTGCTTTTTAACACAGCCAACATATATGCCACTGCAATGCCATTATCTGCACCCAGGGTAGTTCCCTCTGCTGTTATAAAATCTCCCTCAATTTTCAGTTTAAGAGCATCCTTCATAAAATCATGGGTAACATTAGCATTTTTTTCGCAAACCATATCTATATGTCCCTGTAAAATTACAGGGGGTGAATTTTCGTAACCCGCTGTACCATTTTTCTTCACAACCACGTTGTGTGATTCATCTTGAAATACAAAAAAGCCCTCTGCTTTGGAAGTATCTGCTATATAATCACTTATAGCTTTTTCGTTACTGCTTCCACGAGGAATTTTGCTAATTTCTTCAAATATTTCAAGTACCTCTTTTGGTTCTAGTCCGTTTAAAACATTCATCGTAATCGCTCCCTTGCTATATAATATCCATGTTTAGCCATATGTATTCATACATAAAAATATAAAGAAAACCGTGGAACACTGTTACACCACCCTTGCAAACCTTTAAAAGTAATGGGTGTGGGGCAGCGCACCACGGTTCTATATTATTTTCTAATTTTTAAAATTTAGTTTTTAAAGCTGTGAATAGGCGCAGGTATTCTTCCGCCACGGTTAATAAAATCTGCACAACTAAACTTATTAACTGGCATTATTGGGGCATAGCCAAGTAAACCACCAAATTCAATCATCTCGCCAACACCTTTTCCAATAACAGGTATTAAACGAACTGCGGTTGTTTTATTGTTAATCATACCAATAGCCGCTTCATCTGCAATAATACCAGAAATGGTAGTTGCTGGTGTATCTCCAGGGATTGCAATCATATCTAAACCAACAGAGCATACACAAGTCATTGCCTCAAGTTTCTCTAATGTAAGGGCACCGCACTTTGCGGCTTCAATCATTCCATTGTCCTCACTTACTGGTATAAATGCACCGCTTAAACCACCAACATAACTGCTCGCCATAACTCCGCCTTTTTTAACATTGTCATTAAGCATAGCCAGTGCCGCTGTAGTTCCAGGTGCTCCTGCTTCCTGCAAGCCCATTTCTTGAAAAATCTCGGCAATACTATCCCCAACAGCAGGTGTTGGTGCAAGGGATAAGTCAATGATACCAAAAGGTACATTCAGGCGTTTTGATGCTTCCTGTGCCACAAGCTGACCAACACGTGTAATTTTAAATGCCGTCTTTTTGATAGTTTCGCATAAGGTTTCAAAATCCTCACCACGGCACTCTTCAAGGGCTTTTTTAACAACGCCAGGGCCGCTTACACCTACATTAATAACACAGTCCTTCTCGCCAACACCGTGGAATGCACCTGCCATAAATGGGTTGTCCTCAACAGCATTGCAGAAAACAACCAGCTTTGCACAGCCAAGGCAGTTATTGTCCTTGCTTGCATGTGCTGTTTCAAGAATAATTTCGCCCATACGTTTAACCGCATCCATGTCTAAACCATTGCGTGATGTACCAATGTTTACAGATGAACAAACAACATCTGTTTCACTAAGCGCCTGTGGAATAGAGTTAATCAGTGCCAAATCGCTTGGGGTACAGCCCTTATGCACCAGTGCCGAAAAACCGCCAATAAAGTTAACACCAACATCTTTTGCCGCTTTATCCAATGTTTTTGCGATAGACACATAATTTGTTTCCTTACAGCCAGCCGCCGCAATGGCAATGGGTGTAACGGATATACGCTTATTTACAATTGGAATACCAAATTGCTTTTCAAGGTCGTTGCCCACCTTAACCAAATCTTTTGCACAAGTAGTAATTTTGTTATATATTTTTTCATTAAATTTATTAATATCAGCATCTGCACAGTCTAAAAGGCTTATACCCATAGTTATTGTACGCACATCAAGGTTTGCTTCTTTTATCATCTTATTTGTTTCCAAAATTTCTCTCTTAGAAATCATTACGTTGTTCCTCCTGTTTTTAGATTCTATGCATACTGTCAAAAATAGCCTCATGCTGAAGCTTAATTTCAACACCTATTTCATTGCCTAAATCAGTAAGTCCCTGATGCGCTGTCTCAAAAGCAATACTGCTGTTTTCCATATCAACAATCATCATCATATTAAAATAGCCTTGTACAATCGTTTGAGAAATATCAAGAATGTTGATGCCGTTTTCTGAAAGATAAACACACACCTTTGCAATAATACCAACCTTGTCTTTTCCTAAAACAGTAATAATACCATTCATTTTTACTACCTCCTATTTTTAATAAACATTTGTTTAAATTATACAATCTTTCCTACTTTACATTATACATAATGTTTAACATACCCGCAATAACAAAAAGCTACAAAAAAACCTGATTCTTCAATGTTAGTATGTTTATTTTGTTTAATAAGCTAAAGTAATAAAGTGTTTTTTGCTTTAATTACTTTTTTACCTTATCCGCAATAATTAGTTTTGACCAAGCAGTAACCTTATTATACTTTTTTCATACTATAGATTATAAGAAAGGAGGTGTGAACATGTATAATAACAATATGTACGATGCCTATAATTCAACATGCAGTCCAAATCCATCAATTGGTTGCGGCTGCCATGACTACCACCCCCACTGCTGCTTTCCTAGGGGTGCTACTGGCGCTACTGGCCCAACTGGTGCTACTGGCCCTGTTGGCAGAACAGGCGCTACTGGGGCTACCGGCCCTACTGGCTTAACTGGCGCTACTGGTGCTACTGGCCCTGCTGGCGCTACTGGTGCAGGTGCAACTGGCGCTACTGGACCTACTGGGTTAACTGGTGCTACTGGCGCAACTGGTGCTACTGGACCTATTGGCGCTACTGGTGCAGGCGCTACTGGTGCTACTGGTCCTACTGGTCCTATTGGTGAAACTGGTGCTACTGGTGAAACTGGTGCTACTGGCCCTACTGGCTTAACTGGTGCTACCGGTGCTACTGGCCCTATTGGTGAAACTGGTGCTACTGGCCCTATCGGTGAAACTGGTTCTACTGGCCCTATCGGTGAAACTGGTGCTACTGGTCCTATCGGTGAAACTGGTGCTACTGGCCCTATTGGTGAAACTGGTGCTACTGGCCCTATCGGTGAAACTGGTGCTACTGGCCCTATTGGTGAAACTGGTGCTACTGGTCCTATCGGTGAAACTGGTGCTACTGGTCCTATCGGTGAAACTGGTGCTACTGGCCCTATCGGTGAAACTGGTGCTACTGGCCCTATTGGTGAAACTGGTGCTACTGGCCCTATCGGCCCTGGCGGAACATCAATTTATTTAGCAACAGATGGTACTATTGCCAATAACGGATGGGTTGGACTTGGAACTTTTTCTCCTCTACCGTTATTTGTAACAAGCACAGTAGTAATTCCTGTAAATGCTATAATAACAGGATTGGTATTAAACATCCGAGATAATGACCTAGTCGTAGATGATACCGTTACCGCAACAATTTATACCAGCCCATGCGGGTTTGAAGACCCAACAACCACAGGTATCTCTGCTGTTGTTGAAGGCCCTAGCAACGTGGGAGACCAAAGCTGCTTTGCAACAGACTTTGGAAGTGTTCCTGTTGCTCAAGGTACTCTCTTATCAGTTCAAATTATGCTCGAAGGAGTGGGTGCATTAGCTAGTGGCGTTGCTGTAACCGTTTTCTTGAGTATTCCTTAAAAACAGCATAAACAGGTAAGCAGATTTTAAGTAAAACCATAGTTCAGTTTAGGGTGTCAATATATTTTTGGCACCCTTTTTTAAGAAAACTAAAAATTCTAATAATTTAATTAAAGAAAGCTTTGGTGATTTTATGCCTAAATTGCGTTTCCATTTACTTGGCCTTGCTCACGTGGAAACAAATAAAACGAATACTGCCTGTGCCTACACACAAAAAATAGTGAAGCTAGCCAAAATAATTAAAAGTTTTGGTCATACCCTATATTTTTACGGTGTTGAGGGTTCAGATGTTGAATGTGATGAGTTTATCCCTGTTTCATCAAAGGAAGTACTTTTAAAAACCTATGGAGATTATGACAAATCAAAGGATTTCTTCAAGCATGACCCAAAAGATTTTGCCCACCTTACCTTTAACGAAAATGCAATTCATGAAATTCTCAAAAGAAAAAAGGATGGAGACATGCTCCTTTGCCCTATGGGGAATTATCAACAACCTATATCCGATGCTGTAAAAATTCTTACTGTAGAATCTGGAATTGGTTACACGGGCGTATTTTCTAAGTTTCGGGTATTTGAATCTTACGCATGGATGCACCATGTTTACGGTCTTATGAAGATTGAAGACGGTGCATGGTATGATGCGGTTATTCCCAATTATTTCGACGTAGACGACTTCCCTTATAAGGAAAAGAAACAAGATTATTTGCTTTATTTCGGAAGGATAATAAACAGAAAAGGGGTTCTTGTCGCTTCAGAGGTTGCAAAAGCAACCGGTAATACCCTATATATGGTTGGTCAAGGCTCATTGGATAACCCAAATGAGGGAATACACTTAGGAAAAGAAGATCACATTGTATACATGCCTGCTGTAGGTTCCAAAGAAAGAGCAGAGCTTTTGGGAAATGCCAAGGCTGTGTTAATGCCTACCTACTACCTTGAACCCTTTGGCGGAGTAAATGTTGAGGCACAGCTTTGCGGAACTCCCGTTATCACATCTGATTGGGGTGCTTTTCCCGAAACCGTTCTTCACGGGGTTACAGGCTATCGGTGCCGAACCTTTGAAGAATTTTGCTGGGCTGTAGACAATATTTCAAATATTAAGCCTTCAAATTGCCGTGAATGGGCAGAAAAAAACTATTCCTTAGAAAGAATAGGCTTGATGTATGAGGAATATTTTCAAAGAATTAACAGGCTATTTGGCAAAGGCTGGTACGAAAAAAATGAAGACCGTACTGAACTTGACTGGCTTAAAAGATATTATCCCGAGTAAAAGTGAAAACCCTGAGGGCTTTGCCCTCAGACACCCACAAGGGTTTCACCCATTGACCCAATTAAAACGGCATAAATATGCGGTTTTTAACAAAAGTTTTTGCCTTGCTTTTTTCAAAAAGCGAGTGGGTTTGGGCAACGCCCAAGGTTTGTCTACCCATCTAAACCCGCATAAATATGCGGGTTTAATAAAGGAAATGCCGATAAATTCAAAATTAAAAAATTAATTTAGCATTAGCGGCAAAAAATGGAGCGTAAAAGGCATTTTATGAAATAAAATGCTATGGAGTGACCGAATTTTTTGCAAATTGATTTTTTAATTACATTAAACCGGCATTTCCTAAAGTTTTTGGTCTTGCTTTTTCCAAAAAGCAAGTGGGTTTGGGCAACGCCCGAGGTTTTATATTTTTTAGTTTTCTATTTCATTTATAAGGTTTACCATTTCTACTGCGGAAAGTGCACAATCGTAACCTTTGTTTCCTGCCTTTGTGCCCGCACGTTCAATAGCCTGCTCAATATTTTCTGTTGTAAGAACACCAAACATAACTGGTATGTCACTTTCAAGGGTTACATGGGCAATCCCTTTTGATACTTCACTGCAAACATAATCGTAATGGGTTGTTGACCCACGAATAACTGCACCAAGGCAAATAACTGCATCATATTTTTTGCTTTTTGCCATTTTAGAAGCAATCAATGGAATTTCGAATGCACCTGGAACCCACGCAACTTCTATATCATCTTCCTCCACGCCGTGACGTTTAAGACCATCTAATGCACCACCCAAAAGTTTTGAAACAATAAACTCATTAAACCTTGCGCAAATAATGCCTACCTTCATTTTCTTGCTAACCATACTGCCTTCATAAATTTTCATTATATTATCTCTCCTTATTATATGTTTTTAATTAGTATTTTAAAATATGACCCATTTTTTCCTGCTTGGTTTTAAGATAGAATGCATCAAAAGGTGTTGCCTCCATCTGCACAGGTACACGCTCTGCAATGTCAATGCCATAGTACTTCAACTGATTAACTTTGTCTGGATTGTTGGTAATAAGCTTTAAGGAATGTATGCCTAAATCCCTAAGCATTTGCGCCGCTATGGAATAATCCCTCATATCCTCTTCAAAGCCAAGTTCAAGGTTTGCCTCAACGGTATCCCTGCCCTTGTCTTGCAATGCATATGCCTTCAATTTGTTTATAAGCCCAATGCCACGGCCTTCCTGACGCATGTATAAAAGCACGCCTCGACCTTCTTTTTCAATCATTTTCATTGAAGCCTCATACTGCTCACCGCAGTCGCAACGTGCCGAACCCAACGCATCCCCTGTAAGGCATTCGGAATGTACTCTGCAAAGCACAGGTTCATTTGTGGTTATGTCCCCCTTAACAAGGGCAACATGGTGCTCTCCATTTACATTGTTTACAAAGCCGTAAATTTTAAACTGCCCATAGTGGGTAGGTAAATTGGTTTCAACCACCCTCTCTACCTGTCTTTCTTTAATCTTTCGATATGCTTGCAATGCCTTAATTGTAATAAATTTTAGGTCATATTCCTTTGCCATAGCTTGTAACTCTTTTGTACGCATCATATATCCGTCATCCGCCATAATTTCACAGCAAAGCCCACATTCTTTAAGCCCTGCAAGACGCATTAAATCTACAGTAGCCTCGGTGTGTCCATTTCTTTCTAAAACGCCGTTATCCTTGGATAAAAGAGGGAACATATGCCCAGGTCTGCGGAAATCTTCTGGCTTTGCATTATCCTCAACGCATTTAATTGCTGTTATAGAGCGTTCTGCGGCAGAAATGCCTGTTGTTGTGTCCACATGGTCAATGGAAACGGTAAAAGCAGTTGCATGGTTATCGGTGTTATTATCCACCATCTGTCCAAGGCCTAGCTTTTGGGTAAGCTCTTTGCCCATTGGCATACATATAAGTCCCTTAGCCTTGCTTGCCATAAAATTTATGTTTTCGGTAGTGGCAAACTCTGCGGCACAAATCATGTCGCCCTCGTTCTCCCTATCCTCGTCATCTGTTACCAATATAATTTTACCTGCCCTTAAATCCTCTAACGCTTCATCTATTGTGTTGTATTCAAACATTTTTAATTCCTCCCTATATTAAAATCCGTTGTGTATTAAAAAATCACGGGTTATTTTGCCATCTTTGCTTGCCCCTGATGACTTACCTAAAAGCCTATCAACATACTTGCCTATTACATCGTTTTCAAGGTTTACTGTATCTCCCACGCCTTTATCCAAAAGGGTTGTACTTGTTGCAGTGTGGGGTATAACCGAAACCGAAAAGCTTACTTCTGTTACCTCTGTTACTGTAAGGCTTATTCCGTCAATGGTGATAGAGCCTTTTTCAACTATCAGCCGTAATATTTCTAGCGTGGTGTTAATGGTTATCCATATGGCATTGTCGTCTTTTTTCTTTGCCCTTATAACACCTGTACCATCTATGTGGCCAGACACTATATGCCCGCCAAAACGTCCCTCTGCCGACATGGCACGTTCCATATTCACCTTACTGCCTGTGGTTAGGCTGCCTAAACTACTTCGTTTAAGGGTTTCATGCATAACATCCGCTGTAAATGTGTTGCCTGAAATTTCGCTTGCAGTAAGACACACTCCGTTAATTGCAACGCTGTCACCCAGCTTTAAGTCATCGAAAATCACATGCCCCTTTATGGTAAGGCGAGAGGATGAAGTGCCTTTTTTTATAGACTTAATTTCCCCTTTTTCTTCAACTATGCCTGTAAACATCTGCCCTTCACCTCTTTTTGTAGTATTCCAAAAGTACATCGCAATCTATAATAGTAACCGTTGGCTTTTCAAAATAATATCCCATGTCCACTTCTTCAACGCCCTTTCCCTCAACAGCAGTTTTTGCATCACGTCCGCCAAACATTTTAGGTGCTATATATACCTCTGCTTTGTTCACCAAACTGCTTTTAAGTGCGCTGAAATTAAGTGCTCCGCCGCCCTCTAAAAGCACGCTGTCTATATTTTTATCCGCCAAATATTTCATAACCGCCCTAATGCTCACATGCTCACCATCCTGTGGCAGTACCGCCACTTGGCATCCCTGATTTTCAAGGATAGCTATCTTTTCTTCGTCTAAAAAACTGCACGCAATAATTGTAGGTACTTCCTTTGCCGTTTTAACTATTTTACTGCTAATAGGAATGCTAAGGTTTGTATCACACACAACTCTAATAGGGTTTCTTCCTCCCTCCATTCTACACGTTAAAAGAGGGTCATCTGTGCAAACCGTACCTACCCCAACCATAATTGCCGAATATCTATTGCGGCTTTCCTGAACTGCCTGCCTTGCCTTTTCTCCTGTAATCCATTTAGATTTGCCAGTGTATGTTGCAATTTTGCCATCCATTGTCATTGCATATTTCATTGCCACAAAAGGCATATTTGTTGTTATATAGTGAAAAAACACATCGTTAATATTATTGCATTCTTCTTCAAGTATACCCTCAATAACCTCTATGCCTGCGTTTTTTAAAATTTCTATGCCCTTGCCTGCCACTTTTGGGTTTGGGTCTTTAGAGCCTACAACCACTCTTGCTATTTTGCTTTCAATAATAGCTTCGGTGCATGGTGGTGTTTTTCCGTAGTGACAGCAGGGCTCAAGGGTTACAAATATTGTTGCACCCTCTGCACTTTCACTGCAACTAGCCAAGGCGTTTCTTTCAGCGTGAAGCCCTCCATATTTTTCATGATACCCTTCGCCTATTATTTTTCCATTTTTCACTATTACCGCACCCACTAAAGGATTTGGATTAACATACCCTGAACCCTTTTTTGCAAGTTCAATAGCGCGGTGCATAAAAAAAGTAAAATCCATACGCTCATCTCCCAATTATAATAAAAAAATCCCCAAGAATATTATTCTCAGGGATTGCAAATACAAACCAACGTGTTTACACTTTGATAAATAAAAAGGCTCTGAAATGTAACTAAACATTTCAGAGCACAAAAATATCATGTAAAAAACACAATCAATCATCTTCTCTCATCCAGACTATACTGTCGGCCTCGGAATTACACCGAATCCTGCCTTGCGGCTCGTGGGCTATACCACCGGTGGGGAATTACGCCCCGCCCTGAAGACTTACTATTCAATTAGTTGTCAGTTTAACACATCATTGCCACCAATTCAATGGTAATTTGTAACAAAAAAAAGTCAAGTATTAACGCTAAAAATTTACATTTAGTACCTATTTTACTGTATCATCAAAAATTGAATCATAAATATAACTGCCAAAACATATGTGCCCTTGTTTATAAGGCGTGCTTTGCCTGTAAACACCATTATAAATGTGTGGGAAATAAGCCCTAAAGCTATGCCAATTACAAGGCTATAGGTAAGCGGCATCATAGCCATGGTAAGAAACGCTGGCAATGCCTGTTCAATATCGTCAAAATTAATAAACTTAATTACATTCATCATTAGTATACCACTCATAATAAGTGTAGTTGCCGTTGCAGCCGCAGGCACTGCCGAAGCAAATGGAGCAATAAAAATTGTAAGCAAAAACAAAATTGCCGTTACAACACCCGAAAGTCCTGTACGTCCACCTTCTAATGCCATTGCAGTGCTTTCAACATAGGTAGATACATTTGTAATACCCAGTGCCGCACCAATTGAAGTTGAAACGGCATCCACCTGAAGCACTTTATGGAAACGATCCATAAGGTTGCCTTCCTTACTGAGGGTTATAATATAGTCGGCTGCTATAATTGTGCCAAGGGTTTCAAAAACATCCATAATACACAATGTACTTACAATAACCACTACTGAAAGTATTACACCTGGCAATCCATAGGCATTGTGCGGCGTAAAAAGCCCTACAAAATCCATTCTAAGCGCAGTGGCAACAACCTCAAAGCTCTCCAAACCAATTTTAAACTCGTGAAGCTGAACAAACCCCATTGGAATTGCCACAACTATACAAACTACTTTGCCAATTAAAATAGCGCCATGCACATTCTTAATTAGCATTACTGCAATAAGTATAACACCAAAAAGGCATAAAAGTGCACTTTTAGCATTATAGGTAAGTGTTGAAAAGCTAACAAGCTGAACAAGATGAATACTATTTGCCTCCACCAAATGAGCCTTCTGCATTCCCATAAAAGCAATAAACAATCCTATGCCAGCTGTAACTGAAAACTTAATATTGGTTGGTATGGCATCCTGAATTTTTTTTTCGTAACCAAGCCTTGTTATAATCAAAAACGCAATACCGCTTATGAAAATCGCCGCAAGTGCCTCGTTGTAGGTATACCCCATTCTCATGCAAATTGTATAAGAAACAAAGGTACTTATTGCAAGGCTCGGTCCCTGTGCGAAGGGTAAATTAGAGTTAAGCGCCAGTATAAAGGTTCCAATTGCGGCCGTAATACATGACACCATTGTTAGCGATACTAGCATTTGGTGTGCCGTAACCCCATTAGATAAAATTGCTGTTTTTATAAGCTCCCCCGAGGCATCAAAAGCCTCTGGGAACGCAGCCATAATTGTGTTTGGCACAAGAAAAAGTATATACACCATTGTGAAATATGCTGTAATACCCGAAAAAAATTCTGTTTTAATAGATGATCCATCCTTAGTTACATTAAAGAATTTATCTATTTTGTTAAAAATAATAATTACTCCTTTCATATTTATTCCCCCAAACAAATACAAACAAGCAAAAGGCTATCCTTAATTTATTCTTTTGTTTGTTTCTGTTTGCTTCAGTTTTTCTTATTTCTTTTTTAGCTATTATGTATTTTTACCTCCTTACTATTCCATAAATAAACATTACTATTAGTGGAGAGTTTTCCCCCTACGCATGGGAAACGCTGATCTAATGTAATCAAAAAATTAATTTGCAAAAAATTTGGTCGTTTCATAGCATATTATTACATAAAATGCCCTGTACACTCCATTCTTTGCCACTAAAGCTAAATTCATTTTTTAATATTTAAATTAGTCAGGGTTCTTTAGATAATAACATTAAACATAACATTTGCGCAAGTAACAAAATAGACAGGATACATTTTTGTGCATCCTGCCTATACTTTTGTTAAAATTATTGTTTTTATGCTTACTGTGCTGCTTTTTCTTCCTTGTATTTCTTAAGAGCCTCTGTTAATTTAGGGATAATTACCTTACAATCCCCAACAAAGCCTAAATCTGCAAGGTCAAAGATAGGAGCAGTGTCATTTTTGTTAATTGCAATTATATATTCAGCACCTTCCATACCTGCAACATGCTGAATAGCACCTGAAATGCCACAAGCCATGTAAAGGTCAGGGCGAACTGTTTTACCTGTCTGTCCAACCTGTCTGCTTCTATCAATCCAGCCAGCATCAACATTTGCTCTGGATGAAGAAATTTCACCGTCAAGTACATCTGCAAGTTCTTTTAATTTATCAAAGAACACTGCGCCACCAATGCCACGTCCACCAGATATAAGGCATTTAGCTTCTGTAATATCAACTGCTTTCTTGGTATCTTTAACAACTTCTCTAATTTTTACAGCTGAATCTGCAGCAGTAAATTCAACCTTAACTTCGTCAATCTCACCTTTTCTTGAAGCATCTTTTGCAAGTGCTTTCATAACGCCTGGGCGAACTGTAGCCATCTGTGGTCTGTGTTCTTTACACATAATTGTTGCCATGATGTTACCGCCAAATGCAGGACGAGTCATCATAAGTAATTTTGTGTCTTCAGCAATTGCAAGGCCTGTACAGTCTGCTGTTAAACCTGTGTGAATTCTTGCTGAAACCCTTGGAGCAAGGTCACGGCCAATTGAACTAGCACCAAAAAGAACTATTTCAGGCTCGTATGTTTTAATAATTTGTGTAAGTGCCTTTGTATAAGGCTCTGTAAGGTATTCTTTAAGTTCTGGTGCATCAACAACAACTACTTTATCTGCGCCGTAACGAATGCATTTTTCAGCCTTATCTTTAATATTTGAACCTAAAAGGATAGCAACTACCTTCTGACCTAAATCTCCAGCAAGCTTTGTAGCCTCGCCAAGAAGTTCGATGCCTACCTTTTGGATTTCTCCATCTCTTTGTTCCATTAATACATATACATCTTTACTCATCGTAGGGTTCTCCTCCTTCAATTATAGAAATACTTAAATTAACCAGTATTTCCTAGATTATGTGTCTTTCTTCTAATTTAGCAATAATTGTAGCTACCGCTTCATCAGCAGAAATTTCTTTGTGAATTTCGCCTGCGCCCTTTGCCTGTTTTGTAAAGGACTTAAATACGTTTGTAGGAGAACCTTTAAGACCAATGTTTGCTGGGTCAAAACCGTCTTTAAGGTCTTCAAAACCAAGTGTTTTAACTTCTTTTTCTCTGTAAGCATCAAAACAACCGCCAACTGACATATATCTTGGTGCTCCAAGTTCTGCAAGTGCTGTTATCAGGCAAGGAATAGGAAGTTCAAGAATATGATGTCTGTCTTCATACTGTCTTCTTACAATAACCTTGTCACCCTCAACATTTACTTCTTCTGCGTAGCTTGCCTGTGGAATACCAAGGTGCTCTGCAATCTGTGGGCCAACCTGTGCTGTATCGCCGTCAATAGCCTGACGACCTGTAATAATAATATCGTAGCCAACTTTCTTTAAGCCTGCGGCGATAATTGTTGATGTTGCAAATGTGTCAGAGCCACCAAAAGCTCTGTCAGATAAAAGGTAAGCATCGTCAGCGCCCATAGCTAAAGCTTCTCTTAATGCTACGTCTGCCTGAGGAGGTCCCATAGATACGATCGTTACTGTAGAACCGTCGTTCAATTTTTCTTTTAACTGTAAAGCGGCCTCAATGCCTGCTTTGTCGTCTGGATTTATAATACTTGGTACGCCGTCTCTTATAAGAGTATTTGTTACCGGGTCAAGTTTAACCTCTGTTGTGTCTGGTACCTGCTTTACGCATACAACTATTTTCATATTATATATTCTCCTTCCTAGTTAGTTTATTTTAAGAGATGCAGCCACTACCATCTTCTGAACTTCTGTTGTGCCTTCATAAATTTCTGTAATCTTGGCATCACGCATCATTCTTTCAATTGGGTACTCTCTTGTGTAGCCATAGCCACCATGTAACTGTAAACATCTTCTTGTTACATCGCTTGCAGCGTTTGCGGCAAACATTTTAGCCATAGCTGCCATTGGGCCGTAGTTGCCCTTTGCATCTTTACAGCAAGCTGCTCTGTATACCAAAAGCTGTGCTGCATCAAGTGTTGTTTTCATATCAGCAATTTCAAACTGTGTGTTCTGGAACTGTGAAAGACGTTTGCCAAACTGTTTTCTTTCTTTAACATATTTAATTGTTTCATCAAGAGCGCCTTCGCCAATGCCAAGTGCCTGTGAAGCAATACCAACACGTCCGCCGTCAAGGGTTTTCATTGCAATACCAAAGCCCTTGCCAACCTGTCCTAAAAGGTTTTCCTTAGGAACGATACAGTTTTCCATAATTAATTCACAAGTTGATGAGCCTTTAATACCCATCTTTTTCTCGTGCTTACCAATTGAGAAACCAGGGAAGTCTTTTTCTACAATGAACGCAGAAATACCCTTTGTTCCCGCAGATTTATCTGTCATGGCTATGATGATGAAAATATCAGCAAAGCCTGCATTTGTAATAAATATTTTTGAACCGTTAATGATCCAGTTGTCGCCGTCAAGTACAGCCTTTGTCTGCTGACCTGAAGCATCTGTACCAGCACCTGGTTCTGTTAAGCCGAAAGCACCAATTTTTTCGCCTTTTGCAAGAGGAACAAGATATTTCATTTTCTGTTCTTCTGTACCAAACTCGTAAATAGGGGTAGCGCAAAGAGATGTATGTGCAGAAACGATAACAGATGTAGTTGCGCAAACTTTACCAAGTTCTTCTACACACATAGCGTAAGCTAAATTGTCTGCACCCTGTCCGCCGTATTTTTTAGGAAAAGGAATTCCAAGCATACCGTATCTAGCCAATTTTTCAACAGTTTCCATAGGAACTTTTTCTTCCTCGTCAACTTCTTCTGCTAATGGCTTTGCTTCTGTTTCCGCAAATTTTCTGTACATTTCTTGTAATAACTTGTGTTCATTTGATAATGTAAAATCCATTAATCTTTCCTCCTTTTAATATAGATAAAATTTACCTTAAATTCATTTTTTTGCCGGAGTTTTATTTTTGACATGCAAAAACGGCTGAAGAAATCTCTCTGTTTTCATAAAAAGTAACTTTGCTTATTAACAAACACTGCAAAGGCATTTTTATGTAACCACCCACTGAAATATACTTCATTGTCGATATTGAAAACATCAAATTCCTGAACTATATGTTACTCTATTTGACACTAAATTGTCAAGGTTTTTCGTCAATCCTGACGGTCATACCAATGTTTTTTTAACCGTACATAGCATTATTTTCCACAAAAAAAACAGCTATTCTTACTGTATTTTAATACAATAAAGATAGCCGTTATTTTTTTTGTTCAAATGTACCAAATACACCCCTGCGAATTGTAACTATAGGGCATTTTATTGGTTATTTTAACAACTGCACAAAAATAGGCTTATAAACCAACTTTGCGCCCATACGTTTGCTTTCCATCAATGAAATCTTTGTTACCTTAATTTGCTTTTTCTCTAGCGGAATTTGAGCTTTTATGGTGTCAAATTTTTCTGTCAAATCTATCTCTCGTCCAAGTGTAATATGTGGGCTCAACCCCTTGCGTTCACGGGGAAACCCCTGTTGCATCAAACTTTTTTCAAGCCCGCTAAAAAGCCTTAAAAGCGGCTGACTGTCTTCTATTCCCGCCCAAACTATAGTTCGGTTACCCTTAGGGAAAAATCCAAGGTGGCTAAGACTTAGGCTG
>JBFWMT010000043.1:0-21415 GCA_050251415.1 Anaerotignaceae bacterium
TTTTTCTGTCAAATCTATCTCTCGTCCAAGTGTAATATGTGGGCTCAACCCCTTGCGTTCACGGGGAAACCCTTGTTGCATCAAACTTTTTTCAAGCCCGCTAAAAAGCCTTAAAAGCGGCTGACTGTCTTCTATTCCCGCCCAAACTATAGTTCGGTTACCCTTAGGGAAAAATCCAAGGTGGCTAAGACTTAGGCTGAAACACTTATTTGCACTGCCAACCTCACGCACAGCCTGTGCCAGATAGTCTACATCATCACTTTCCACCTCACCAATAAACTTTAAGGTAAGGTGCAGATTATCAACATCAGTAAAATTACCCCTGCGGCTTACAGGCAAAAGTTTTTTTTGCACCCCGCTAAGATATTCTCGCATTTCTGGCTCAAACTCTATTGCTATAAACATTCTCATCAAAATCCACCTCTTTTATACAAACTTTGTTAACTAAACGACAATAATTAGCATGCTAATTATTCGTTAGCACTACAACATTGTTTATCAAATAACAAAATAAACTCTATATCGACTCTTATAAAAACCCCTTGCATAGCAAGGGGTTTGATTATCACTGCATTTATTTACCGCAAACTTTCATTGCTTTTTCAACCACATTTTCTACTGTAAAACCAAATTCTTTAAAAAGCAGACCCGCTGGTGCGCTTTCCCCAAAACCTTCCATACAGATAATTTCTCCATCAAGGCCAATGTACTTGTGCCATCCAAACTCACAAGCCGCCTCAACAGCCACTCTGTTTCTAACAGCCTTAGGCAGAACACTTTCCTTGTACTCGTCTGTCTGTTCTTCAAAAACTTCCCAGCTTGGCATGGAAACAACCCTTGCCTTAATTCCTTTTTCCGCAAGAACGTCGTATGCCTTATATATAAGCTCAACCTCAGAGCCACTTGCCATTAAAATTACATCAGGTGTCCCTTGGCTGTCTTTAAGGATATACGCACCCTTTAATGCCTCTTTGCCAGTTTCAGCAAGCAGTGGCAAGTTCTGTCTTGTTAATACCAATGCTGTTGGGCTTGTTTGTCTTGTAAGCGCCATGTACCACGCTGCCGCTGTTTCCTTAGAGTCACATGGGCGAATCACTGTGTAGTTTGGCATACTTCTTAATGCCGCAAGGTGCTCAATTGGCTGATGTGTAGGGCCGTCTTCACCAACACCAATAGAGTCATGGGTCATAATGCTGATTACAGGCAGACCCATAAGAGCTGAAAGACGCATACCCGCTTTCATGTAATCGCTGAATACAAAGAACCCTGCAATATACGGTCTCAATCCACCATGAAGTGCCATTGCGTTAGCCATAGCTGTCATCGCAAACTCACGCACACCAAAGTGGATATTTGAACCACTTGGATTTTCTTTTGAATAATATTCTCTATCTTTCATAACAGATTTATTTGAAGGACCAAGGTCTGCAGAACCACCAAAAAGGTTAGGTATCAGCTTTGAAAGCTTTTGAAGAACCTTTTCAGAGGAAACACGTGTTGCAAGATCGCCTTCGTAAGTCCAAAAATCTTCATTATTAAGTAAATCCACTGGAAGTTGTTTGTTGTTGAAAATTTCCCATTTTTCTTTCATCGCAGGGTAACTATCACAATATTTTGCAAACATTGCATTCCATTTATCCTCTGTATCAACACCCTTTTGTATAAGGCTTGCCATATGTTCCTGTACCTCTTTCGGTACAAAAAATTCTTCTTCATATTCCCAACCAAGGTTCGCTTTTGCCGCTTTAATTTCATCTGCACCTAAAGGCTCACCATGTGCTGATGCCTTTCCCTGTTTATTAGGCGCACCAAAGCCGATGAGTGTTTTAATCTCGATTAATGTAGGTTTGGCTGTTTCGTGCTTAGCTGCATCAATTGCTGTACTTATGGCATTAAGGTCGTTGCCGTCCTCAACAAGGAGTGTCTGCCAGCCGTAAGCGTCAAAGCGAGCTCTTACGTTTTCGGTAAAGGCTGTTTCTGTACTTCCCTCTATAGAAATATTATTTGAATCGTAAAGAAGAATCAGCTTGCCAAGACCCATAGTTCCTGCAAGAGAAGCGGCTTCCCCAGAAACACCCTCCATTAAACATCCGTCACCACAAAGAGCATATGTGTAGTGGTCTACAACATCGTAACCAGGCTTATTAAACTCTGCCGCAAGGTGGCTTTCTGCAAGGGCAAAACCAACAGCATTAGCTATTCCCTGACCAAGAGGGCCTGTGGTTGTTTCAAGGCCAACTGTCATGCCATACTCTGGATGCCCAGCAGTTTTACTTCCCTTCTGACGGAATGCTTTTAAATCATCAATCGTTGTACCATATCCAAACAGGTGGAGGATAGAGTAAATAAGGGCAGAACCATGACCTGCACTTAGCACAAATCTATCTCTGTTTGTCCAATTTGGGTTACGAGGGTTATGTGTCATCTTCTGGCTAAACAGGGTATATGCCGCTGGGGCACTGCCTAAAGGAAGTCCTGGGTGACCGCTATTTGCCTTTTCAATTGCCTCTGCACTTAAAAATCTGATGGTGTTTGTAGTTAACTGATGAATGTTCATTAAAATTTTTCCTCCTAAGAATTGTAAAAATCAATTTTTATTACTTTATAAAACGCTGATTTAGCGTCATCCGTGTGTAAGCAAACCTTGGGCGTTGCCCAAACCCACTTACTTTTTGAAAAAATCAAGACCAAAAACTTTATTAAAACCGCATACTTATGCGGTTTTAGATGGGTCAATTATGCAATGGCAAAGATATGCCATCTGTCCGCAGGACAGCTTTGCGAAGCAAAGTGATGACCAGTGAAACCCTTGTAGGTGTTTGAGGGCAACGCCCTCGAGGTTTTGTCTTTGTCTTCAGACTGACTCTTTCTTAATTCAATCTGTTTTACTTCGTCAAGTGTTCCTTAACAAAGTTCTTTATATTATCACGTTCAATTACCGTGCTGTGTAAAATTGGTCTGCTTTCAATGCCTTTAATTGGCGTTGGTATTTCCACGCCCGATAATTTTTCAAGTTCACCCATTAGAGGGAAAAAGTCCATTGCTTCATACTTTTTGTCTATAGATACAAGCACGTCCTTTGTAAACTTGTATGGGCTGGCTGTGGAGATAATCACTGTTTTTGTTTCATCACTTGTAGCTTTTTTATATTTTTCATAAGCCGCATAGGCAACAGCAGTGTGGGTATCCATTACATAACCTGTTGCATCGTACATAGCTTTAATTGCCTTTGCTGTTTCTTCTTCTGTAGCGTATTCACCTTTAATTATGCCCTTTGTAAGGTCAAGGCTATACTTTCCGTTGGTATTAAGGCTTGTCATAAGCTCTTTGCATTTCTCCTGTGAGCTTAAAATGCAAAGCAGTCTTTCCAAATTACTGGAAATAAGAATATCCATAGATGGAGATGTAGTTACATTAAAATCTCTGTTTTTATCATAAGTACCTGTAGTAAAGAAATCGTAAAGCACCTTGTTTTCGTTAGATGCACAAATAAAGGTTTTAACAGGGAGCCCCATCTGTTTAGCAAAATAGCCTGCAAGAATATTTCCAAAATTACCTGTAGGCACTGTTACATTAATTTCCTCGCCTAAAGATATTTCACCCATCTTCACCATCTGCAAGTAAGATTGGAAATAGTAAACTACCTGTGGCACAAGGCGACCAATATTTATGGAGTTTGCCGATGAGAAAACAAAACCCGTATCGCTTAACTCTTTTGCAAGCACTGCATCTGTAAATATAGATTTAACAGCAGTTTGAGCATCGTCAAAATTACCTTTTATGCCCACAACACAAGTGTTTGCACCCTCTTGTGTAGTCATCTGTAACTTTTGAACAGGGCTAACACCGTCCTCTGGGAAGAAAACGATAATTTGTATCCCGTCAACCCCAGCAAAACCTTCTAATGCCGCCTTGCCTGTATCTCCAGAAGTCGCTGTAAGTATTACTATTTCTTTTTCCATGCCATTCTTCTTTGCCGATGTTTTCATAAGGTAAGGCAAAATTGAAAGTGCCATATCTTTAAAAGCAATGGTTTTGCCGTGGAAAAGCTCTAAAATTGAAACATCCCCTTTTTTAACAACAGGAGCAATTACAGGGGTATCAAATTTTTCATCATATGCACCGTTAATACAGTATTTAAGTTCTTCTTCGGTAAAATCTGTAAGGTAAAGCTTTAAAATTTCATAAGCTAAATCTTGGTAGCTTAATTTTGAAAGTTCCTCAAGGCTTTTGTCTAAAGCAGGAAATTCCTCTGGAATAAAAAGCCCGCCGTCTTCACAGATTCCCTTTAAAATAGCCTGGCTTGCAGTTGCCTTAATGCTTTTATCTCTTGTGCCGATATAGTTCATTTTTTTCATCTTAAACCAACCCTTTTCCTGAAATAATAGATTTTTACACTGACTATTATTGTTACATTTATAGGGAAATTTGTCAATGTTACACCCGCATAATAAAATGTGCGTCCATGGTGTATATATGTGCATTTTAGCCAATTAAAGTGACTCTGCGTAAGTATTTATTCCAACCTCTATAGAACTTTAAAAGTCTCTATTTCTTTTTATGCACATTACGAATTGCTTTCTTTTTTGTTGGTGCTGCGTTTGCAGAAAATTTTCCCTTTGACTTCGCTGGCATTGACTTTCCCACTGTTGTCTTCGATTGCGTTGACTTTCCACCATTTGGCTTTGCATATTTTCTTTCTGCGCCCATTTGCCTTGGCCTTATAAGGCAGTGCTTGTCAAAACCAATTAAATCCTCACGGTGTGCTTTTTTCAAAGCTTCCTGAACAAGCAAATAGTTTTGAGGCATACGGTACTGCATTAAAGCCCTTTGCATTGCTTTTTCGTGCGGTGTTTTAGGCACATAAACCTTTTCGCCGTTTCTTGGGTCAATTTCCGTATAATACATAGCAGTTGAAAGCGTTCCAGGGGTTGGGTAAAAATCCTGCACCTGTTCTGGCATGTGTCCAATATCTCTCAAATACTCTGCAAGTTCAATTGCAGACTCCAAATCACTGCCAGGGTGACTGCTCATAAGATAAGGCACTAAATACTGCTCCATGCCCAATTTACGGTTGATGTCGTAATATTTTTTTACAAACTTATCGTAAATCTCACGGGTAGGTTTTCCCATTTTTGCCAATACCTTAGGGGAAACATGTTCTGGTGCAACCTTTAGCTGACCGCTTACGTGATATTTGCATAGTTCCTTGAAAAAAGTATCGTCCTTATCACTCATAAGGTAATCAAAACGTATGCCCGAACGAATAAATACCTTTTTAACCCTTGGTATTTCCCTCAATTTCCTTAAAAGCTTAATATAATCTGCATGGCTTACGTCGAGGTTGGCACAAGGCTTAGGGAAAAGGCACTGCTTGTCTTTACATGCACCATGCTCCTCCTGTTTTTTACAGGCAGGGCCACGGAAATTTGCTGTAGGGCCACCAACATCATGGATATAACCCTTAAAATCTGGGTCCCACGTAATTTTTTGAGCTTCGGCAACAATAGAGTTGTGGCTTCGTGCTGAAACAACTCGCCCTTGATGAAAGGCTAAGGCACAAAAATTGCAGTTACCAAAACATCCTCTGTTGCTTATCAAGCTGAATTTAACTTCCTCTATTGCAGGTATTCCACCAGCTTCTTCATACATAGGGTGATAACTACGCATATACTCCAGTGCATACACCTTATCAAGTTCTGGTGTTTTAAGGGGCGATGACGGTGGATTTTGTACAACAAGCCACTCATCATATTCTTCTAAAAGTGGTTTAGCAGTTACGGCGTCTGTGTTTTCATACTGTGCCATAAAACTTTTTGCAAACAATTTTTTGTTAGTTAAAATATCTTTATACTTAGGTAGTCTTATAAAATCGTATGCCCTTGTTTCGTCCTTGGTTTTGTAAACCGAACCCTTTATAAAGGTAATTTCGCTTATAGGCAAACCACTGTCCATAGCTTCAGCAAGCTCTACTATTTGGTGCTCACCCATACCATACAGCAGTAAATCTGCACCACTGTCCAACAAAACGGAACGGCGTATTTTATTGTCCCAATAATCATAGTGGGAAAGACGTCTTAAACTCGCCTCCACTCCACCTATAATAATTGGTGTGTGTTTATAAATTTCACGCAGTTTGTTGCCATAAACAATCACTGCCCTGTCAGGACGCAAGCCCATTTCTCCTCCTGGAGAGTAATAATCCTTGGTACGTTTCTTTTTTGCTACTGTGTAGTGGTTCACCATGCTGTCTATATTGCCGCTGCTAACAAGAAAACCCAGCCTAGGCTCACCAAAACGCATAAAATCCTCTTTTTCACGCCAGTTGGGCTGTGCCACAAAGCACACCTTATACCCTCTGCTTTCTAAAACACGGCAAATAATTGCCGCACCAAACGACGGGTGGTCTACATAGGCATCACCGCAAATATACACAAAGTCGGGTCTACCCCAACCTCTATCCAACATTTCTTGCTTTGTTACTGGTAAAAATGCCATTTTATCCTCTTTTCTTTTGAAAAACCAAACTGCTAAAAACCTTGGGCGTTGCCCAAACCAAGACAGTAAAAACCTTTGAGGGCTTTGCCCTCAAACACCCACAAGGGTTTCACCCATTGACCCATCTAAAACCGCATAAATATGCGGTTTTAATAAAGGAAATGCTGATAAATTCAAAATGAAAAAATTAATTTAGCTTTAGCGGCAAAAAATGGAGCGTAAAAGGCATTTTATGGAATAAAATGCTCTGAAGCGACTGAATTTTTCGCAAATTGATTTTTTAATTGCAAGAATCAGTATTTTCTAAAAGTTTTTGATCTCGCTTTTTTCAAAAAGCGAGTGGGTTTGGGCAACGCCCAAGGTCTTGACTTTATAAGTTCTTTCTTACATCCTCCAGCCAGTGCTGTATTTGTTTTTAAGCCTTCCGCCTTGTGCCTTTGCCCAGCCTAACGGGTATCCGTCACACATAACCACACACCAGCCGTCCTTACACTGTGCCTCCACCGTTTCACCCTTTAAATAACGTATAACTCTGTGGTCGTCAATATCAAAATCCACAGCATTTTTTATGTCATTCCTTTTAAGCCCCATGGCAAGTGCCTGGCTTGGCTCAAAACGGTTTTTCTTAAACTCACCCAAAAGCCAACCACTGCGCATAACACGTATTCCTTTTAACTGCGGCACTTCTTTTGGTAAAGAATAAAGGCTATCATTTATTATTTGATAAACTCCATTAAATTCAAAATTCAGTACCTCTGACCTAAATTCCTCAAAATACTTCATGCGTGGGTCAATTTTTTCATCTTCCCACACAAATACAGTATTTTCATCTGCTTCTTTTTTATGTAAAAGAGCAAGAAAATGACCCTCACCTTTTATTTTGTGCGGCCAAAGTCTTTTTGTGTAAGCCAGTTCTTCTCTTCCGCCCTCAACCCAATTGGGTTTTCCGTCGGCAAAGCCAAAGTCGTTGTCTATAGGCAAAAGCTCAAATTCGCCATGCTCATTTAAAAAATCATTAATACTTTTTTCGTTCTCTTGGGGCGAAAAAGTACATGTGGAATATAATAGCAAACCACCGTTTTTTAGCATTTTTGCAGAACTTTCTAAAATATCCCTTTGGCTTTTTTGGCAAAACTCTAGCATACCCTCATTCCAGCTTTTAATAATATCCGGTTCCTTACGGAACATTCCCTCACCACTGCAGGGTGCGTCTACCAATATTTTGTCAAAGTATCCACTAAATGTATTGCCAAGCTTTTGTGGTGTTTCGCTCATAACAATGCAATTAGTTATGCCAAACAATTCAACATTTTTAAGCAATGCCTTTGTTCGTCCTGCACTTATGTCATTGGCAATCAGCACCCCCGTACCTGAAAGGCTTGCCCCTAGTTGGGTAGTTTTTCCACCTGGTGCCGCACATAAATCCAAAACCTTATCGCCCTTGGTTGGTTTTAGAACCGCCCCAGGGCTCATTGCACTGGGCTCCTGCAAATAATAAAGCCCTGCATGGTAATATGGGTGCTTCGCAGGTCTTATGCCTTCGCCATAATAAAAGCCCTCCTTGCACCATTTTACGCCCTCAAGGTCAAATACATTTTTTGCTTTAAAATCCTCTGGTGATATTTTTAAAGTATTCACCCTAAGCCCATAAAACCTGCCTTGTTCAAAGCTTTTTTCGTACTCTTCAAACTCGTTACCCAATATGTTTTTCATGTTTTCTACAAACTTTTCAGGTAAATCCATTTTTTCACCCTCAATCGATATCATCTCATTATATATGTTACTCTAAAAAAAGCTTTTTTTCAACAAAAGCCTAAATATTATGCTATACTTATTATGTGTTAGTTTGCTTTAAATA
This sequence comes from Anaerotignaceae bacterium, assembly GCA_050251415.1. Classification (GTDB taxonomy): domain Bacteria; phylum Bacillota; class Clostridia; order Lachnospirales; family Anaerotignaceae; genus UBA8514. The sequence goes on from JBFWMT010000043.1 coordinate 8,357, forward strand.
AATTCAGAAATTAAGGAGAGATATAATTATGGGAAAAGATATATGGAAACCGGGCACCGTATTATACCCTGTACCAGCAGTTATGGTTAGCTGTGGCACTATGGAGGGTGAAAAAAATATAATTACCATCGCTTGGGCTGGCACAATAAATTCCGACCCTGCTATGACCTATATTTCAGTACGCCCTGAAAGACATTCTTATGAACTGATTAAAAAATCCGGCGAATTTGTAATTAACCTTACCACCGAAAACCTTGTACGTGCCTGCGACTACTGTGGTGTAAAAAGCGGCAGGGACATGGATAAATTTAAAGAACTTAACCTTACCGCTGCAAAAGCAAGTAAGGTAAGCGCACCAATCATTTATGAAAGTCCTGTTAACATTGAATGTAAGGTAAAAGATATTATTCCCCTTGGCACACACCATATGTTCTTTGCGGAGGTAGTTGCCGTTAGCGTAAGCGACGAATTTATGGATAAAACAGGAAAATTCCATTTTAATAACACTAATCCTGTATGCTATTCCCATGGTGAATATTTTGGGCTTGGTAACAGTTTAGGCAAATTTGGTTTTTCTGTTCAAAAAAAGAGATAATCCCACTATTTGTTGTTTTTTATATATATAAATGGTACAATAACAGTCAAATTATATTACAAAATACACCATTTCTTCTAATTATAAGGAGGCTGTTATGTACCGTACCCTTTCTAAATTTACTGCATTTATTTTAGCCGTTACTTTGGCTTTTTGTGGCTGTTCTGGCAAAAGCGTTGTACCAAAAAACGCTGCACCTACTACGGTTACCATTTGGCATTACTATAACGGTGCACAAAAACGAATCTTTGATGACCTTATTTTGGAATTTAATGAAACTGTAGGATACGAAAAAAATATTGCAGTGGAGGCATATAATCAAAGCACTATAGACGCGCTTGCCGATAAAATTATGGCATCTGCCAATAAAGAAGTAGGCTCTGAAGATATGCCCGACATTTTTTCCTGCTACAGCGATACCGCCTTTACTCTTAACGAAATGGATTTGCTCTGCGATATAAATAAGTATCTTACCAATGATGAAAAATCACAATATATTGAAAGCTACCTTAAAGAAGGGGACTTTGAAAATAACGGTTCCATTCGAATTTTCCCTATAGCAAAAAGTACCGAAGTGCTTATGCTTAACAAAACCGACTGGGATAAGTTTGCCGCCGCAACCAACGCAAATGAAAACGACCTTTTAACCTGCGAAGGCATTACAAACCTTGCCGAAAGCTATTATAACTGGACAGACAGCCAAACACCATTACCCAATGATGGAAAGGCCTTTTTTGGACGTGATGCCCTTGCAAATTATATGATTATTGGCAGCATGCAGCTTGGAGAGGAAATTTTCACTTTAAAAGACGGAAATGGCACTATTTCTTTAGATAAAGAAATTTTTCGCAAACTTTGGGATAACTACTATGTGCCATTTATAAAAGGCTATTTCACAGCCGCAGGGCGTTTTCGCAGTGATGATACAAAAACAGGCGACCTTATTGCCTTTGTAGGTTCTACTGCTGGTTCTGTTTACTTTCCTAAGGAGGTTACCCTTGCAGACGGAAGTACCTACCCTATAGAGGGTGAGGTTTACCCTATGCCCGTTTTTGAAAACGGAGAAAACTATGCCACTCAACAGGGCGCAGGCATGGCCGTTACAGCCTCTGGCGAAAAAAGAGAAAGTGCCGCTGTTGAATTTTTAAAATGGTTTACAGATACCTCTCAAAATGTTGAATTTTCCGTAAGTTCAGGCTATCTTCCTGTTAAAACTAACGCTAACTCTCAGGCTGACCTTGACAACGCTATAGAAACCAGCGATACGAAAATTTCACCTATATTAGTTAAAACCCTTAACATAGGCGTAGATATGACCAAAAACTACAAGCTCTATACCAGTCCTTCCTTTAAAAACACCAGCATCGCACGAAATAAAATTGGGAACAGCATAGAAGACTTAGCCAAGGCGGATTATTTAAAAGTTACTGAAAACATATCAAACGGCATGTCTAAAGACGAGGCATTAAGTGGATTTTTATCTGATGAATATTTTGATCATTATTTTAACACCCTGTCAGAAGAAATTAAAGCTCTTAAATAAAATACGGAAAGGAGAACCTATTAAGGTGAAAAAACTCTACAGTAAAAACAGCATATTAAGTAAACTGTTTATCCCCTTGATGGCAGTTCTCCTTATTCAGGCAGTTCTATACATGGTAATTCTTCTAGAAAGCACAGTGTTGCCCCTTTCCAAACAAAACGCTACCGATATATTTAATCAAACGGTAAGCGCACGAAAGGTTTATTTAGAAAACGAAATGACAACAAGGTGGTCTAATTTTTCTGAAAGCGAAACTGCAATTATAGAAAAGATAGAAAATTTATTAGAAGAAAATAATGCTGTACCCTCAGATATTAAGGACAATTACCAGCTTAATGAACAAATATCCAAAGCCATTACTTCTGAATTAATTTATATCTTGCGTAAAAATGAGGTTACAGGTGCTTTTGTTGTTCTTAACGGCAAGGGCTTTAAAAGTGATGAAGAAAATTTCCAAAAAACTGGCGTATATATAAGAGATTTAGACCCTGCAAATTTTTCAATTAACGATACTGATTTGCTTTTGGAAAGAGGTCTGCCTTCTGTTTCAAAACAGTTTGGCATATCCCTAGACAACTTCTGGCAAGCAGGCTTTGACTTTTCGATGGACAGTGACCAAAGCTTCTTTTATATGCCCCTTAACGCCGCCCTTAATAACACCAATAAAAAAAGCTCTAACTATGGCTACTGGAGCAATTCCTTTGCTCTTTCCCCAGGGGACAGGAATGTTATTTCATATTCAATACCCATCATACTTTCAGATGGTTCTGTGGTTGGTGTTATGGGAATTGACCTTACCCAAAGCTACATCCAGTCAAAACTTAACTACGATGAACTTGCAGAAAATAAGCAAGGTGCTTACTTTTTAGGCTATACTCAGGATAACGGCACCACATTTGTGCCTGTGTTTTCCAACGGCCCTGTTTTCCAACTACACTTTTGTTCTCAAAATACTCTTACTGCAAAACCAACAAAATATAAAAACCTGTTTAATTTCAGCAGTTACAAAAAATCTTCTTACCAAACCACAGGTGCTGTTCAATACTTACATTTGTATAACAACAATACTCCATTTGAAAATACCAAATGGGTAATTGTGGGTTTAATGGAAGAAAATACTCTTTTTTCCTATTCAACAGCCATACACAGGGTTGCTTATGGCTCTACCTTGCTTTGCCTAGTGCTTGGAATTATGGGAATTTTTGCCGCCAGCAGGCTCATTACTGTTCCAATTACAAACCTTGTGAAAAATCTTAGAAAAACAAACCCAAACAGCCGTATTCGCTTAAGTCGTGTTGAAATTGAGGAAATTGACGAACTTGTTGCATCAATAGAAACCCTCAGTAACTCCGTTGCCGATTCTGCTTCAAAAATCTCAAAAATTCTTACTTTCGCCAAAGTTCCCATTGGTGTTTTTGAGTATGAGAAGGGAAAAGATTTGGTTTTTTTCAGCCAGCAAATGTTTGAACTTTTAGACCTTAAAACAATAGATGAAGACTATTTATACATATCCACCACAACGTTTAAAGCAATTTACACCGAGTTTGACAAACACATTGTAAATAAGGAGGATCATATTTATAAACTTCCGCTAAGAAACAGCTATAGATGGCTGCAGATGAAGCAAATTGACGATGGCGTGCGTGTACTTGGTGTAGTTACGGACATAACTAAGGATATGCTAGAAAAAGAAAAAATGGAGTACGAACTTAGCTTCGATACGCTTACAAACATATTTAACCGCCGTGCTTTTGAGGAAAAAGTTACAAAGCTTTTTGAAGATACCTCTAGGCTTAAAATTGCTGCACTGCTTATGTGCGATTTGGATAATCTTAAATATATAAATGATACCTATGGTCATGACTACGGGGATAATTATATACGAGCCATAGGAAGTTGTCTTTCAAAAATAAATGTAGAAAACTGCGTTGCGGCACGTCGCTCTGGAGACGAATTCTATGTATTTTTGTACGGCTACAACAGCAAAGAGGAAATACGAAATATTATAAGCAAACTTTGGACAGATATAGCTGAAACCTCCATTAGCCTGCCCAACAATGCATCCTTTGGCATTAAAGTTTCCGGCGGCATTGCATGGTATCCAGATGACTCAGAGTCCTACAATGATTTACTGCGGTTTTCGGACTTCGCAATGTACAGAACAAAGCATTTCAAAAAAGGAGATACCCAGGAATTTTGCCAACAGACATTTGCAGATAACGGGTTTCTTGTAAATGGACATGGTGCCCTTAGCCGACTTATAGATAACGAACTTTTGGACTACGCACTTCAGCCCATTGTGTCTGCGCAAACAGGTGAACTTTATGGTTTTGAAATGCTTATGCGTGCGGCTGTACCTGAATTTAAAAATCCGGAACATTTACTGCGCCTTGCAAGCAGTCAGTCCAAGCTTTATGATATTGAACGCCTTACGTGGTTTAAAAGTCTTGAAACCTGCAAAAAATTATTGGCTGATGGTAGTCTTACGGGCAGTGAAAAAATATTTGTCAACTCCATCAGCAATCAGATTTTAACAGATGGCGATTTATTACACCTTGAGGAAAAATATAGAGAGATACTTAAAAATGTTGTAATTGAGTTTACAGAAAGCCAGAAGATATCAGATGAACTTGCGCAAGCAAAAAACAAAATTGCAAAGCATTGGGGTGCACTTACTGCTATAGATGATTTTGGCAGTGGCTATAACAACGAGTCTACACTTGTATTCCTTTCCCCAAATTTAGTGAAAATTGATATGGCCATTGTTCGCAACATAGACATTGATACAAACCGTCAGGCACTTTTTGAAAGCATTGTAAGCTATACTGCCACACGCAGTATAAAAATACTTGCTGAGGGCGTTGAAACCAAAACTGAAATGGAAACCGTTGTACGTCTTGGTGCCCATTATATACAGGGGTATTATGTAGGAAAACCTGCATTTGACATAACCCCTATACCACCTGAAATTACTGAAAGCATTCAGTTGGCTTACGAAAAATACAAAAAATAAGACCGTGTCAACGAATACTTCCGTAGCCACGGTCTTGCTTTATCAATTTATTCCCCTAAGGCAACCTTAGGGTCTATTGCAAACTCGCCTTGGCATACCTTAAATTCCAAATGTGTGCCAATAGCCGCACCATATTTGGTAGGCTGTGCCACCTGCCCTATTTGCTGTCCTTTTTCTACCGCATCGCCTACTGCTACAGCCACATTTTCGCTAAGTTGGCTGTATGTAGTGCTCCAACCATCCTGATGATTTATTACCACTGTGTATCCCTTTTCATAATCATTTGTAACCGCTGTCACTGTGCCATCGCAGGCTGCTTTAACTGCCGCTCCCTCATCGGCCAAAATACATACAGTATCATTTGTTCTGTACTGGTCAAGGGTAGGGTCATAAACCATTGTGTCGGCAGAATAGTCCATTGCAATTTCTCCTGTCAACGGCCATTCCATTGTTATTTCGTTAGCCAACATGCCAGCCTGTTCAAACTCGTCATCATAACTCTGTGCTGCTGGTTCTTCTGCCTCTGCTTGTGCAACAGGAGCAGTATCTGTTACATCCACGTCATCTGCCTGTGCCGTTTTGGTCTGTGGTTCTTCCGCCTTTGCTGTCTCATTTTTGTTTATGGTAACAGGCTTAACTTCATCCTTTGCCATTTCTGCCACAACAGTATTGTTTTGCGGCACCTCTGCCTGTGGCTCTACGGGCTTATCAACCGATAACCCCAGCCCAACCGCCGTAACCAAAATAAGACTTGCGGCAACTGCAATATATTCTTTTTTCTCCAGCTTTCTAACCTTCATTTGTTAAACACCTCCGCTAGTATTATTGGCACTTGCAAAGATGTTTATACTTAAATTATTGTTTTTTTAAAACTAAAATTTATTAGTTACTCTGTTTTTTCAAACTCAATGCCTGTATAGTAGTACGTCAAAATTTCTTTATATGTCTTTCCGTCCTTTGCCATGGAATCTGCCCCATACTGACTCATACCTGCACCATGTCCATAGCCATTAGTAGTAAACACCATGTTGTCCCCATCCTGCTTCACTGTAAAATCACTGCTTCTCAGTCCAAGTATTTCCCTAACTTCTCTTCCTGTAAACACTTTATTCCCAATTTGTATTGTGTTTATGTACCCAGCCTCTGTACGGTCAATTACTTGCATCTGCTCTTTTAAACTACCGTCGTACAGTTTCAAATCAGCATGTGCCTTTTGTAAAAGTGAAGCCACTGTTTTAACAGGCATTGTGGTTTCATATGTATATTCTGACGACTCCATATCCATAGAACTATCTACACTTTTTAAGTATGGCAGTGAATCATTCCACACGTTTTCTGCTATTTCTGTTTTTCCTCGGCTTATGGCATGAAAAACCGCAAGTATAGGCTCGTTGTTATATACCATAATTTCACCTTTTGTACTTAGCACCGCCGTTTTTATTTTATTATAGTATTTATCAAAACCTTCGTTCCATTTAGTATGCATTTCCTCTTGAGATATATACGCCTGTCCACCGTCTTCAATCATTTTGTCAATTGTAATGCCGCTTTTAAGCATTTGGTTGGTTGCGTAGGTGCGTGCCGCCACAGCCTGTGCCTTTAGGGCTTCATCTTCAAACAACGCCGGCATTTCAGCCGCAACCACACCTATTATATAGTTTTCCATTTCATCTTGTACTGGTACTACATCTTCATATGCATATTCAGTTGTATCTTTTTTTTCTTCAACAATATCTTGTGGCAGTTGGGTATTATTCTGTTTTTCCTCATCATTATCTTGCAGTTGAGTATTATTAACACGTATAACAGTGCCTTTTGCTGCTAAATCTGTGCTCAAAAACCGAACCATTGCCGCCGGAACAACTACAAGCACCACTGCACAATATATTAAAAATCCCATAACATATTTTTTCATAGCAATCACCCAAAACAATGATATGCGTTTGTACAAAAAAAATTCCCGACAAATATCGGGAATTTACTTTTTTATATATTCTTTATTGTTTCAATTATATAATTGGTAAGTTCTTCGTTCGTTGCACCGTCGCTATGACCTGTTGTGAATATCTTACGTTCAGTAAGTGTGCAAATATCCAGTGCCTTTTCCAGCTTATCTGCCTCACTTTGGCAACCAATATGCGAAAGCAGAAGCACTACCGCACGCATCACGCTGCAAGGGTCGGCATACTGTGCTCGCCCATCCTCTACCATACGTGGTGCAGAGCCGTGTATCGCCTCAAACATAGAATATTTGTTACCTATATTGCTGCTGCCTGCTGTTCCCACGCCGCCTTGGAACTCTGCCGCTTCATCTGTAATAATATCCCCGTAAAGGTTCGGCAGAACCACCACCTGAAAATCACGGCGACGTTTTTCATCAATCAACTTTGCTGTCATAATGTCAACATACCAGTCGTCCACCTTTATCTCAGGGTACTCCTGTGCCATTTTATAGAACACCTCAAGAAATTTGCCGTCTGTTGTTTTAATAATATTTGCCTTTGTAACGGCAGTAACACGTGTTTTGCCATTCTTCTTTGCATATTCAAAAGCGGCACGTATAATTCTTTCGGTTCCCTCTTGGGTAACTACAGTAAAGTCAACATTCAAATTCTCATCTACAGCAAAGCCTTTACTGCCAAGGGCATACGCACCTTCTGTATTTTCACGGAAAAAAGTCCAGTCAATGCCCTGTTCTGGTACACGCACAGGGCGCACATTTGCAAACAAGTCCAGTGTCTTACGCATCATAACATTGGCACTTTCAATATTTGGCCATGGGTCACCCTTACGTGGTGTTGTTGTAGGCCCTTTAAGTATTACATGGCATTTTTTAAGTTCTTCAAGCACGTCATCAGGTATCGCCTTATTCGCCTCAACTCTTTTTTCAATTGTAAGGTTTTCAATGTCCTTAAACTCAACTTTACCGCTTTCAAGCTTGTCCTTAAGCAAAAACTCCATTACTCTTTTGCCCTGCGCTGTAATTGCAGGGCCAATGCCGTCGCCTCCAGCAACACCAATTATAATTTTATCCAGCTTATCAAAGTCATAAGCTTCCTTATTTTCATTCATTTGTTCCACTCTTTTAAGCTGTTCTTCAAGAAGCTTTCCAAATTTCTCCTTAGCGGCTTCAATTTTAGCGTTTGTACTCATTTTTCAAACTACCCCCTAGTTTTTATAAGTATACATAGGTGTGAAATCCACCCTGATGTGTCATTTCATCAACCAATTTTTCCATATCCTCTGCCACTGCAATTGCATCTTCCATTTCTCCAAGAGAATAGCAGAATCCACACTGCTTTTCATTCTTGGCTGGCACTTCCACCATTTTTCTAAGATAGGTAAGTGCTTCTTTTAAGAGCTTTGCAAAAAACGGAAAATATTCTTCTTCGCTATAGCCTTTAAAGTTTACCACCAAATAGAACCCTGTTTGGCATCCCATAGGCCCAAAGTAGGAAATCATTGCATTATTGTAGCTATCACTTATATCTCTTACTGCTGTGGCAAAGCAATGCTCAAAGGTATGCAGTGCCTTATTTGTAATTATTTCTTCCTTATATGGTGCTCTAAGGCGAATATCAAGGGTAAGGGTTTTAATATCCCCTAATGTATCTATCTTAGAAAGATAAATGCCCCTTGTAAGCTCCAAGTGGTCTACGTTAAAAGAAACACTGTTTTTCATTTTTAACTCTCCGTTTTCTCGTCAATTTCCTTCATTGTCTTAAGTGTAAGTTCTTCCAGCTCCTCGTCGGTAATCACCGTAACACGACCCTCGTTATACTGTTCATTTACCCAGTGATACACAATTTCAACAAGCTTACTTGTTTTTTCAACTGCGGCCTCGCCTTTAAGATTAAAGTAGCTGTTAATCCAGTGGGCAATACCTGAAGTACCTGATGTATTGCTTATTGCAATGCGCACAGGTCTGTTAAGAAGTTTTTCTGTATCAAAAATATTATAAATTTCTTCATTTTTAAGAAGGCCATCTGCATGAATACCCGCTCTTGTTACATTAAAATTCTTGCCAACAAAAGGTGTCATAGGAGGAATATCGTAATGCAGTTCTTTTTCAAAATATTCAGCAATTTCACTTATAACGGTGGTATCCATTCCGTCCAAAGTTCCTCTAAGCTGGGCATATTCCATAACCATTGCTTCTAGCGGTGTATTTCCTGTTCTTTCCCCAATACCTAAAAGCGAGCAGTTAACACTGCAAGCACCATAAAGCCATGCACAAGAGGCATTGTTTACTGCACGATAAAAATCGTTGTGACCATGCCATTCAAGCCATTCACTTGGCACACCTGCATGATTAACAAGACCATACATAATACCAGGCACACTGCGTGGAAGAACACTTCCTGGATACGAAATGCCATATCCCAAGGTGTCACAAGCACGTATCTTTACAGGAACGCCTGTCTCTGCGCTAAGCTCCATCAGTGCCGCTGCAAAAGGCACAACAAATCCGTAGAAATCCGCACGGGTAATGTCCTCGAAATGACAACGTGGTGTTACACCAGTTTCTATACATTCACGCACAACTGCAAGGTAGTGGTCAACAGCCTGGTGCCTTGTCATGTGCATTTTATGAAAAATATGATAGTCGGAACAGCTTACAAGAATACCTGTTTCTTTAAGGCCAATATCCTTAACCAACTGGAAATCCTTTTTAGAGGCTCTAATCCAGCTAGTAATTTCTGGGAACTCATAGCCTTTTTCAAGACATTTATATACTGCATCTTGGTCTTTTTTTGTGTAGAGGAAAAATTCACTCATTTTAATAACGCCCTTTGGGCCTGAAAGCTTATGAATAAGGTCAAAAATATGTGTCATCTGTTCTACCGTATATGGCTGTCTGCTTTGCTGGCCATCTCTGAAGGTAGTATCGGTTATCCAAATATCATCTGGTACTTCCAATGGCACCAATCTACGGTTAAAAACAACTTTCGGCACTTCATCATAGCTAAAGAAATCTCTGTAGAGATTAGGTTCTTTTACTGCAACCAAAGGGTAGGTCTGGCCTGTACTTTCTAAAAGATTTGTCTTTTTATTATATTCAAACATGTTTAGCCTCCTGCTCTTTTACAAAATTTCGGTTCAATTACTACGGGGTCAATCCCCTATTAAAGCTTCACATTATAAACTTAAGTTATTCTATACTATTTTAACGCTTTAAGTCAATACAGTGAAAAATATATAGCAAATGCAATAAAAATATGTTGTGGACAAATGTTCACCATACAAATGTGCACAAAACATCATAAATTATATTTATACTACATATAATTTATTAAACCGTTTTAAAGGAGAGTGCCCATGATACAAAAAAATAAGCGTCCCATTCCAAAGGAATTTTGCATACAAAAACCTGTGGCAGCATCGCCAATAGATATACCAAAGGAAGAACCCAAAGTTATTTTTACTGCAGAAAGCTCCTATAAAAAAGTGCAAAAAAAGGAACCACTTAAGCACCATATGCCTACATCAAATTCCAAAAACATGATTGGCCCAGCCGTAGCGGCAATGCTGCTTATGGATGTACTAAAATAAAAATCTAAAGATCAAAACAGCACATAAACCTTGGGCGTTGCCCAAACCAGGCTAAAAACAAAGTCAAACCCGTTGAGAGCTTAGCCCTGAAACACCCAAAAGGGTTTCACCGTTGACCCCTATAAAACCGTATATTTAAGGGTTCATCATGTAGGATAAAACATGTATTTAAAAAAAGTTTAGGACGTTTACATAAAGCTTGTGTAAACGTCCTTTTTATATCTACCATCATTAATATTACTCTATTCCTGCAAAAAAATTCCCGCCTTTGCCATTTTAAGAAAAGCACCCAACTTTTTTTGTTCCTCTACACTTAGATATCCGTTAAAAGCATTTATCATTTCTAATCTTCTTTTCTGTGGATTATCTCCACCCTTTTCCATGGCCATAATTCCTCCCTGTGGAGAAAACTTGTTTATTTCCAACAGTTTAATAACCATAAATAACCCCTTTTGATATTCCTTATCCAAAAAAGGTAATGCTGCATTTATGGCCTTTATCTGCCTGTTTCGCATGTCTTCATCCTCTTTAGGCTGTACTTCTTCCATTTTTGTAATAGTCTTTTCTTCCTTTGTATTCATTGCCGCACCAAGCATTTTTGCAGTTTCCATCATTTTCATCATGTCTGCTGTGTCGCCACTGCCACCCAAAAGCTGGCTAAGCATCATCAGCTTATCCATCGATATATCCTCCAAGTTTAAACACCCCCTTAGCTATTAATATGCCTTTATAGGCAAATGTATACAAATAAAAGGTGCAGACGAAAACGCCCGCACCCCAAAAACTTAGACTTTTTGTTTTATGCTTCGCACATTCCACAGCCAGTGCCAATACCGCCAATACCATTGTTACCGCAGCAGCAGAAAAGCAAAAGAAGGATGATAATCCATGAACAGTCATTGTCTGTGCCTGCTCCACCTACACAATTTCCGCCGCCAAAAATACCGCCAATACCATTGTTTCCACCACAGCAGAATAAAAGAAGAAGAATCCAAATCCAGCTTCCCCCACCAGTGCTAACACCTGCAACATTACTTCCACCAAAACATCCCATATAAATTAACCTCCTTTAAATAAATATTTATTTTTAATTCACTATTAATTGTATGCAGCCACAAGTAATAAATTGACTAAAAAATGAAAATTTTATCGGTACAGGCCATATTTTGTCCACTCACCTTTTTTACAGCTAGCCCATAAAATAATAGTGAACATTACTTTGGATGTGTGGTTATGAATAACGCCATCAATGAAATTCACGCACTTGCACCACCTGGTATAACTGGAGAGGGCATAGGCATTGCCATACTGGATACAGGTATTTGCCCCCTTGAAGATTTTACTTTTCCACAAAACCGAATTATTGCCTTTAAGGATTTTGTATACGGACAAAATGTGGTCTATGACGACAACGGCCATGGTACACATGTAACTGGCTACAAATCAAAACGCTACACATTCCAATATATAGTTACTTCTCTTATATCCTCAAGGCTATCAATTTCAATATGGTCAACAAAATAGTTTAATATTTCATTACTCAGTTTATCAAAATTACAATACTCTTTAATAATTGGTTGCAGCTTTTGTTTGTTACTGCACTTAAACTCCATTTCTAAAATTTCAGCCTTTAGCATATCCGCCTTTTTACCCTTTACTTCTATTTCTTCCATAAGGCTTTCCTTTAAAAAAAGATATTCCTCATCTGTTAGTTTTCCTGCCACTTTATCTACATACAGCATTGCTAATGCCTTTTTAATGCTGTCTAAATTCTCTTTTAAAACCTCTGCTTCCCTTATTTTGTGCTTTGAAATATTTTCTGTTTTCTCTGTCATGTCATCAAGAATTTTTGTAAGATATACCACATTTTGGGGTTCTTTAAAACACGCTTCAATAATTGCTTGTATTTTCTGTTGAACTATTTTTGTAAGTTTCTCCTCCCCCATAGAATTATGCCTGCACTCTTTTCCCCCACTTCTTGAAAAAACCTGACAATACAAATAGGATTGTGCATTGCGACCCACAACCCTAAACATTTTGTTTCCGCAATTTTTGCAGTACACTTTGCCCGAAAAAATGAAAATTTTTTTCTCTCCCATTGCCTTGCTCTTAGTTTCATATTTATTTTCTTTAAGCATTTTTTGAACCAATTCAAAGTCTTCCTTTTTAATAATTGGCTGGTGACAGTTAGGTACCACTATCCATTCCTGTTGTGGTACAGTAATCATCTTTTTGCTTTTATAGCTTGCCTTTCTCTCTTTACCCTGTACAATTGAGCCTATGTAAACCTCATTGGATAAAATTCTTTTAATGGTACTTTGTGCCCACATGCCATACACACTGCTATAATCATAT
>JBFWMT010000044.1:0-20160 GCA_050251415.1 Anaerotignaceae bacterium
TTAAATAAAGTATGGATATGTTTCGCTATGCCTTCTTTTGCAAATGCCTTGATTTTATAATACAAAAGCGAATATAATAAAATTACACTGCCAATAATGGCGGGAAGAACATTTGACAGGCTGAAACTAGCGAATATAAGCACCATAACTGTATTAAATATAAGCAGTGTTCCAACGGATATTCCTATTTTTTGTAATACTTTTTCCAAGTTAAATTCCTCCCTAACGGTTGCTTAAAGCCTATTATAAAGTAAAAACAATACATTGTGTTAAAGTTGTTACCATAATTAAAGAAAATGTTACAATATTGTAAGATTTTAGGAGAATTATATGTTTGATATTAAAGAAGAACTAAAAAAACTTCCACTTAAACCTGGGGTTTATATAATGAAAAATGCTAACGATGAAATTATATACGTTGGCAAAGCCATTAAGCTTAAAAACCGTGTAAGCCAATATTTTCAAAACTCTAAAAATCATTCACCAAAGGTATTAAGCATGGTTAGCCACATTGCAGAGTTTGAGTATATAGTAACGGATACTGAAATGGAAGCATTAATTTTGGAATGTAATTTAATTAAAGAGCACAGCCCTAAGTATAACATAGCGTTAAAGGATGACAAAATGTATCCTTACATTAAAGTTACGGTTAACGAAGATTTTCCTAGAATTTTTGTTACAAGGCGTTATGTGAAGGATGGAGCAAAATATTTTGGACCCATTACAGATGCAACTGCCGTTAGGGAAACTGTGGAAACTTTACACAAAATGTGGCCTATACGCAAATGTAAAAAGATGTTTCCTAGGGATTTGGGAAAAGAAAGGCCATGTCTTAATTATCACATAGGTCAGTGCAGTGCCCCTTGCGATGGGCTTATTTCCAAAGAGGAATACAGAAAGGTTATAGATGAAGCAATTGAATTTTTAGAGGGCAGACACCACGGAATTATTGAACGAATGAAAAAAGAAATGGAGGAAGCCGCAGAAAGCCTTAATTTTGAGGCGGCGGCTGTACTTAGAGATAAAATTAAAAGTATGGAAAGTATTGCACAACGGCAGAAAATGTCTAACACGGGGTTGAACGACAGCGATGTGATTGCCATTGCCAGAGCCTTTGATGAAGCGTTGGTACAGGTGTTTTTTATACGTGGCGGAAAGATGATGGGCAGGGAGCATTTTCTTATTAAAAACACTGAAGGCAGTACCCGTGGCCAAGTTATAACGGAATTTGTAAAGCAATTTTACAGTGGAACTGCATTCATACCCAAAGAGCTTATTTTGGAACAGGATTTGGACAGTGAAGAGAAAGAGATTATTGAGGGCTGGTTACAATCGGTACGTGGCAACAAAGTTATCATAACTGTTCCGCAAAAGGGTGAAAAACACAAAATGGTGGAGCTTGCAGGGAAAAATGCAATAATTACGCTAGAGCAGTTTGGTGAGCGAATGAAACGTGAGCAAGAGAGAACCAAGGGTGCTATGGAGCAGATAAGAATAGCACTTGGTTTGCCTTCAGAGGTTACAAGAATTGAGGCTTATGATATTTCCAACACCCAAGGTTTTAATTCTGTTGGGTCTATGGTTGTTTTTGAAAATGGCAAGGCTAAAAAAAGTGACTACCGAAAGTTTAAAATTAAAACCGTGATAGGTGCAAATGATTTTGCAAGCATGGAAGAAGTGCTTACAAGGCGAATTAACCATAGCATAAGAGATAAAATGGAGCGACCTGATGAGGAAGGAAAGTTTTCTAGGCTGCCAGACCTTATAATGATGGATGGTGGCAAGCCACAGATAAGTGCGGCACTGAATGTGCTAAGCGAATTTGGCTTAACTATACCTGTTTGTGGTATGTTTAAAGATGATTATCACCGCACAAAAGGACTTTTGTATAACAATGAAGAAATTTATTTGCCTGCAAACAGCGAGGGATTTAAGCTAATTACACGCATACAGGACGAGGTACATCGCTTTGCTATAGAGTATCACCGTAAACTTAGGGATAATGCCCAACTGGATTCGGTGCTTAACCACATAAATGGTATTGGAGAAACACGACGAAAGGCACTTTTAAGACATTTTGGGGACATTGAAAAGATAAAGGAAGCAGAGGTTGAAAATCTTCTGGAAGTTAAGGAAATGAATATAAAATCGGCAGAGGCAGTTTACAGCTTTTTTAGAACTGAAACAGAAGATGTAACTGAAGAAAATCATTAACAATATCAAATGTAAGTGATAGATATACAGGAGTAAAATTAAGTGAGAAAATACAATTGCAAAAATCTTGTCATATATTTACACACATTATATTAATATCGGGTGTTTTCTACAAAAAACAAAAACATTCTCTATTATTTTTTAATAATATTTACGGTAAAAAGTTGTTTTAAAAACAAAAACATGTTAAACTTTAAGTTGACGTTGAATATAGTACTGTTTTGATTTTGCAGTGCTGTTACAAAAAATGAATTGCTGTCAGGGGGCATTAAAAATGTATTCTGTGCCTATAGAAAAATTTGTGAAGGAATTTCAGTTGGAGCAACTTTTACCTGAAATATCCCTGAAAGGGAAGCTGCTAACAAGCAGTGATGTAAACAGACCAGCGTTGCAGTTGGCGGGGTATTTTGATTATTTTGAAAATGACATGGTACAGATTATTGGTCAGGTTGAGTTTTCTTATTTGGAAAGGCTTGAGCCAATGTTCCGTGAAGATGTGCTTAGAAAACTGTTCAGTTTTGGTTTTCCTTGCTTGGTAATTTGCAACGGCATGGAGATGCTGCCTGAGATAGGAATATTTGCTAAAGAGTTTGATGTGCCTGTTTTTAGAACTACTGACAGAGAATCCGACTTTGTTGGAGAGATTAACAGATGGCTTAAAGGTGAACTTGCAAAGCGAGTTACAATGCATGGCGTGTTGGTAGATATTTATGGCGAGGGAATACTGATAATTGGCGACAGCGGTGTTGGTAAAAGCGAGGCGGCACTGGAGCTTATAAAAAGGGGACACCGACTGGTTGCAGATGATGCGGTTGAGATTAAAAAAATATCTCACGAAACGCTAATAGGTACATGCCCTGAGCTTATAAGATATTTTATTGAACTAAGAGGAATTGGAATTATAGATGTAAGAGAATTGTTCGGTGTTGGCTCAATTAAACAGGAGCAGACCATAGATCTTGTTATAAAGCTTGAATTTTGGGATGATGAGAAGATTTATGACAGAATGGGTTTAGAGGACGAGTATTACGAAATATTGGGGAACAATGTGGTTTGTAATTCAATACCAATTAGGTCCGGTCGAAATATTGCAGTTATTTGCGAGGCCGCCGCTATAAATTGCAGGCAGAAAAAATTGGGGTATAATGCCGCAAAGGTACTTAGCGAAAGACTTGAAAAGAGTATTGAGGGTTAAAACCATTTGTGACATGGAGGGGCGAAGAATGTACTATGTAGGTGTTAATTTTGATATAACAAATTTGGTTGCCGGAGTTGTTGATGAAGATAGAAACATTATCCTTAAGGAATCTGTACCAACGCTTAGGTACAGAAGTATTCCTGAGATTGTAAATGACTTATCTCTGCTTATTAACCGCATTGTAAAAAAAGCAGGCCTTGATTTAGATAAAGACATAAAGTATGTTGGAATAGGTACCTACGGAACTATTGACAGAGAAAATGGAGTGCTTATATATTCAAGCTATTTCGGCCTTAGAGATGTTCCATTGCTTGAGGAAATTAAAAAGCATATTAAAATACCTGTACATCTTGAAAACGATGCAAATTGCTATGCCCTTGCAGAAAGTAGATTTGGGGCAACAAAGGGTTACAAAAATTCGGTGATAGTAACTATTGGCACTGCAATGAGCGGCGGTATTATTGTGGAGGGCGAGGTTTACCATGGTGCATTTTACGGCGCAGGGGAATTTGGTCATCACGTAATTGTGCTGGATGGTGAAAAATGTGAGTGTGGAAGACGGGGATGCTGGGCAGCCTATGCATCGTCAACGGCAATAGTTAGGGATGCAAGGATTTCCGCTATACGCCACCCTGAAAGTGAAATGTTTAAAATGGTTAATGGCGATCTAAGACTTATGAGCTACAGAATACCATTTGAGGCTGCAAAAAAAGGCGATGAATTTGCAAAGGAAATTGTGTATATGTACAAGCGATATATTGCCTTGGGGCTAATAAATATAGTTAATATTCTTCAACCAGATGCAATAGCGATAGGTGGAAAAATGCGCAAGGTTGGCGATGAGTTTATTGATGATGTGGCAAAGCTGGTGGAAGAAAAAACCTTTGGGCAGCATGCTAATAAAAAGACAAAAATACTTCTTACACAGTTGGATTATGATGCAGTTATAATTGGTGCAACTATGCTTGAAAAAGAGTAATGATTATTATGCGGACGACATTAACACTTTTAAGGAAACGATTATTTAAGGTAATCAAAAAATCAATTTGCAAAAAAAATATTGGTCGCTTCATAGCATTTTATTGCATAAAAATGCCCATTATGCTCCATTTTTTGCCACTAAAGCTTTTTTTGAAAATAACTAATCAGAGTTTCCTTGGTGGATTTGGACGTCCGCAATGTATTTATAAAATTTAATTCGGGAGTGGATTAAGTGGCATTGGTGGATTTATTAATTGAAGTGACAGGAAAAGAAAATGTACTTTTAAATGAAAATATGAGCAATCACTGTTCCTTTAAAACCGGTGGTAATGCCGATTATTTTATTACACCTGAAAACCACATGGAGTTAGCTAAGGTAATTTCCATACTTAGAGATGAAAGTGTTCCGGTTATTGTAGTTGGCAACGGGTCTAATCTTCTTATAAGGGATAAGGGAATAAGAGGTGCGGTTATACATCTTGGAAAACATTTTGCAGATATAGAGGTAAAAGGGACGGAAATAATTGTTGGTGCTGGAGCAATGCTTTCGCAGGCCGCAGGTATGGCGATGGAAAATAGTCTTACAGGTTTTGAATTTGCGGCAGGGATACCAGGAAGTTTTGGCGGTGCAGTGTTTATGAATGCTGGGGCCTACGGTGGTGAAATAAAACATGTGCTTAAAGAGGTAACAGTGCTTACCCTTGATATGCAAGTGAAAACTTTAAGTGCAAAAAAGCTTCAACTTGGGTACAGAACAAGCCGTGTTGCGGTTGATGGACATATTGTTCTTAGTGGAAAGATTAACCTAAACCATGGGGACAAAGAGGAAATTAAAGCACTGATGGCAGATTTTAATGAGCGCAGACGAGATAAACAGCCGCTCAATTACCCAAGTGCAGGCAGTACATTTAAAAGACCAGAAGGGTATTTTGCAGGCAAACTTATAGAAGACAGTGGATTAAAAGGATACACCGTTGGAGGAGCTATGGTTTCCCAAAAGCACGCAGGTTTTGTGGTAAACACAGGCGATGCAACAACGGCGGATATATTAGGCGTTATTGAGCATTGCAAGGAAGTAATATACAAAAAATATGGTATTGAGCTTCAGTGCGAAGTACGTATTTTGGGAGAAGAGTAAGAAAGATTTGGCCAAATGCCAAGGTCTTTAAGGGGGCAGTAGTATGAAATTTGTTATTGTAACAGGCATGAGCGGTGCGGGCAAAACCACCGTACTTAAATTTTTGGAGGACATAAATTATTTTTGTGCCGACAATTTGCCGCCAGCACTGCTTTTAAAATTTGCAGAACTTTTTGAGCAGGGCAGTGAGATTGATAAAGTGGCACTGGGTATTGATATACGTGGAGGCAAACTGTTTGAGGATCTTTTTCAAGGATTATCGCTGCTGACTGAAAACGGATATGATTATGATATACTTTTTTTGGATGCCTCTGATGAATCACTGATTAAAAGGTTTAAAGAAACAAGGCGAAGTCACCCTCTTTCAAAAACTGGGTCTATTGCAGATGGAATAAAAAAAGAGAGAGAAATACTAAACGAAGTTAAAAAACGAGCCGATTTTATTATAGACACCAGCAATATACTTACAAGGGAATTGAAAGAGAGAATAAACAGTATATTTGTGCTTAACGAAAAATTTGAAAGCCTTATGATTACTGTTTGCTCTTTTGGGTTTAAGTATGGCATTCCGATTGATTCGGATTTAGTTTTTGATGTTAGGTTTCTGCCTAACCCATTTTATATACAGGAGCTTAAGGAATGTACAGGCAATGACTTCCCAGTTTCAGACTATGTAATGGGCTTTGAAGAAAGCAGAATTTTTTTGGCAAAGCTGATTGATATGGTTGAGTTCCTTATTCCAGAGTATATAAAAGAGGGAAAAAACAGGCTTGTTATAAGCATTGGATGTACCGGTGGTAAGCACCGTTCTGTTACACTTGCAAACAAGCTTTACAAGGCATTGGAAAGCAAACAACATAGTGTGCGCCTGAAACATAATGATATTGAAAAGGACGCAAGACATAAAAAATAGGCTTTTGGCAGCAAAAAGGTATGTGTTATAGAACAAAAATTGGCAAGAAGAAAAAATCACTAGGAGGAGGCGGGAAGTTTGTCGTTTTCGTCTAATGTTAAAAGCGAGTTGTCACATCATTTTGGGGAAGCACGCCATTGCAACATAGCAGAAATAGCCGCTATTATAAATATGTGTGGACATATTAGTGTTTTAGGTGAAAATTTTTGTGTAAAAATTCAGACCGAGAATGTGGTGGTAGCTAGAAAATGCTTTACATTATTGAAAAAAACTTTTAATATAGAATGTGAGATATTGGTTAGAAGAAATAGCCAATTGAAAAAGAACAGGGTGTATGTTCTTGTTCTTGGTAACAAAAACGCAGAAGCAAAAAAAGTGCTTTCCGCTACCGGACTTTTACAGACAAATGGGGATGATGTTGAAATTTTAAACAGAATTTACCCGCTGGTTGTTAGCAGCACCTGTTGCAAAAGAGCATACGTGAGGGGTGCATTCTTGGCAGCGGGGTCTGTAAGTGACCCTGAAAAAACCTATCATATGGAATTTGTAAGTGCCTTGTTAAGCTACAGTGAGGACTTAAAAAACCTTATAAATACCTTTGGTATGGATGCTAAAATTGTTAAGCGCAAGGAGCATTATATTGTTTACCTTAAGGAGGGCGAGCAGATAGTTGACCTGCTTAACATTATGGAGGCACACGTTGCCCTTATGGAAATGGAAAATGTACGCATTCTTAAAGACATGCGTAACAATGTGAACCGTAAGGTGAATTGTGAAACAGCCAACCTTAATAAAACGATTACTGCATCTGTTAAACAGGTGGAGGACATAACCTTTATTAAGGACAAGTTTGGACTTAGCTATTTACCAAAGCCACTGGAAGAAATGGCAATTGCAAGAATGGACTTTCCAGAGGCAAGCCTTAAAGAGCTTGGTCAAATGATGGAGCCACCTGTTGGCAAGTCTGGAGTGAACCATCGTCTTAGAAAAATAAGCGATATGGCAGAGATTTTAAGAGAGGATATGGTAACTGATAATGGCTAACAAAACTATTACTGTAAAAAAAGCATTGGATACAAGACAGGCAGCATTGTTCGTGCAGACAGCAAGTAAATTTAAGAGCAATGTAAAAATTTCTATTGATGAAAAAATGGTTAATGCAAAAAGCCTTATGTGCATTATTTCTTTGGGAATTGCAGAGGGAATTAATGTAACAATAAGTGCAGAGGGCGAGGATGCAGAACTTGCAGTTGATGAAGTGGCTGCAGTTCTTTGCTAAAATGGTACATAATAATTTTTTGCACTAATATAAAAAATCAATCGCAGACAAATGCGGTTGATTTTTTTATAGGCATATATAGGTACTTCTTCATTTTAATGCTGTTTAATTACTTAGAGGGTCAATAGTTTCGCCGCAATAATGCATTTCATAATGCAAGTGTGGCCCTGTGGAATCCCCAGTGTTACCGGAAAGAGAAACAATGTCACCCTGAGTAACGTAATCGCCTTCTGCCACAGTATTCTGGGAATTATGGGCATAAATCGTTTGGTAGCCGTTTCCGTGGTCAACTTCAACCATATAGCCATAGGAGTTACTGTATTTTGCAGCTATAACTATACCAGACCCAGTGCACCGTACTGGTGTACCTACACTTACGCCAATATCTACCCCAATATGGGGAGAGGAACGGTCTACCATATCACCGAATGGAGAGGTGATTGGCCCATTTAATGGCATACCTACTGGTATAGATAAATCAACAGAAGCTTCTTCAGTTTCAGCGTTGTTTACTTCCTTAACTTCAAATGCAGTTTCCACTGGTTGAAGTTGGGAAATCATTTCATCCATTTGTTTGGTAAGCTGGTTAAGGCAGTCGTAGGCCTTTTTTGATGGTACGTAGATTTTTGAGGTATCATAACGCACTGATGCCACTGGCAGTGGTTGAGAATATACATTTATATTTTTACCTGTGGAGATGAACGCAACAACAAAGGTTGATGCAACAAGTGCATAAAAAGATATTAGCTTACGGTTTTGCTTTACTGCTTTCGCTATATTCAAAAATTTCATTTATTAATCACCCGATATATTAGTTAACATTTTAGTAATATTTTATTCACAATATTTTAAAAATATACTAAAAATATCCCCAAGTCAATACTTAGGGATACTTTTTAACGGAATATTCATACTTTTGGTAATTACATCCTTAATTTCTTCTGCTTCTGCAGTTTTAAAAACCATATACTGGTATAAAACCATAATTTGTCCACCATAGGTTTTTTCAACATTTTTTATTTTAATTGCTATGCGGCTTATGCCAAACAATTTTTCAAAAATCCCCTGTTTAAGGGTCACGGTTTCCACATCACTGTAAATTACCACAATGTGGTTTTTTCTGCCAGCGGTCATATTAAAATCCAATCTTTCAGCCGTAACGTTTATTGTTACGCTATGCCAAAAATAAAACATATAGGCATAAATAATAACTGCAATGGGGATAAGTATTTTAGCAAGATTTATTGCAGAATAGTATTTGTTGGGTGAGAGTGAAACTGCAACCCCAAAAAATACCAAAAGTGTTGTAAGCATTTTTAAGGTAGATATGAGTATCAGTAAATAATGTGGTTTTAGGGTTTTTGACATGGTTACCTCCGTTTTTTTATTTTACATATACAATACTTAACACATTCTATCAGCAAACAGGTGGTATAGGCAAGAAAAAATATGATGTTATTTGAATTATTTTGTTGACGTAGTTTTTTATTAAGACTATACTGATATGTAGAAGTTTTATGTTCCAGTTAGATTGATTTATGGAGGTGAACCTTATGGAAGCAGGCAGTAGTTGCAATGCGGAAGGTGTTCCGTTATGCGATAATTTTAATTTTATAATTGCCGTGGCAGGGGTTCACTTGCATACAGGTCAAAATTAGATTTTTGACCCTTTGTTGGTGCACCGATTTTTCATTTGAAATATGTCTCGGTTTTGTTGCATTAGCAACATAGATGCAGGGCATATTTTTTTTGTGCTTTAATATAAGAGTGAGGTGACAACTTTGGAGGATAGAGAGTTAATCTTTAACGACTGGCTTAAGCTTATTGATAATGGAAAATTTGCAAAGCTTAAAAAGGAAATTAATGAACATAATGAGGCTAACATTGCAGCCTTTTTTGAGGAAATACCTTTAGAAAAAAAGCTTTTTGTGTTCCGTTTGCTTACAAAGGACAATGCAGCAGACGTTTTTTCCTTTATGGACTCGGACACACAGGAGCATATAGTTAAATCCATTACAGACAACGAGGTTAGGCATATTGTTGATGAGCTTAGCCTTGACGATGCAGTAGACTTTTTAAGCGAGATCCCTGCAAATTTGGTTACAAGGGTGCTTAAAAACACTGACGATGAAAAAAGAAAACTTATTAATGAATTTTTAAATTATCCCGAGGATAGTGCGGGAAGCATTATGACAATTGAGTTTGTGCAGTTTAATCAAGAGCTGACTGTGCAAAAGGCAATGGAGCAGCTTAGAACAACTGGCATTGATAAGGAAACCATATATTCCTGTTACGTTGTTGATGAAAGACGTGTTCTTGTGGGAATGGTGTCCTTACGTACCTTGATTTTTGCTGATGATAATGCTAAGGTAAAGGACGTTATGGAGGATGACGTTATCTTTGTTAAAACCCTTGATGACCAAGAGGATATTGCTAATTTATTTAAGAAATATGGTCTTATTGCACTGCCTGTGGTTGATAATGAAGAGCGTCTTGTGGGCATTATAACCGTTGACGATATTGTGGACGTTATTGAACAGGAGAATACGGAAGATATTGAGAAGATGTCTGCTCTTATTCCATCGGAGGACGAATATCTTAAAACAAGTGTTGTTACTTTGGCAAAAAACAGAGTTGCATGGCTTTTGGTTCTTATGATTTCCGGTACATTATCAAGTGCGATAATAACAGGGTTTCAAGGCATTTTAGCTTCATCAGTAATTTTGGCATCCCTTTTCCCCATACTTATGGGAACTGGAGGCAATGCAGGGGCCCAAGCCTCTACCCTTATTATACGTGGTATGGCAGTAGGTGAGATTGAAACAAGTGACCTGCTTAAAGTTATTTGGAAGGAACTGCGAGTAGGTACAGTCACAGGTTTTGCCCTTGGGTGTGTAAATTTTATGAGGCTGTTCATACTTGGCAATGTGCCTGTAAATATAAATCTTACGGTGTCTTCTAGCATGATGTGTACTGTTATATTAGCAAAAAGTATAGGTTCTACACTGCCCATGCTTGCAAAAAAACTTAAATTTGACCCTGCAATTATGGCGGGCCCTCTTATTACAACTGTTGTGGACTGTTTGGCATTGCTTATTTTCTTTACGGCAGTGCAAACTTTTGTGTTATAAGAATTCACAGCGGAAGGAGATGAGGAAAAATGGATAATAGAGAAGAAATATTTGAACAATGGCTAGAATTGATTGATAACGGAGGACTTGCAACGCTTAAAGCAGAGCTTAATGAGGATAATCCTGCAAATATTGCGGAATTTTTTGATGAAATACCTGTGGATAAGCAGTTGCTTGTGTTCCGTCTGCTTACAAAAGATAATGCGGCATATACGTTTTCTTTTATGGACTCGGACACCCAGGAACACATTGTAAATTCAATAACAGACCGTGAGGTAAGGGGAATTTTAGCCGACCTTAGCCTTGATGATGCGGTGGACTTTTTAAGCGAGATACCTGCAAATTTGGTTACAAGGGTGCTTAAAAATACTGCTGAGGAAAAAAGAAAGATAATTAATCAATTTTTGAATTATCCTGACGATTGCGCAGGAAGCATAATGACAATAGAGTTTGTGCAGTTCCATCAAGAAACAACTGTACTTAAAGCTATGGAACAGCTTAAAAAAACAGGGGTTAACAAGGAAACAATATACTCATGCTATGTTATGGACGCACGCCGTGTGCTTGTGGGTATGGTATCTTTACGTACACTAATATTATCGGGGGATGATGTTAAGGTAAAGGACATTATGGAAGATGACGTAATATTTGTTAGAACCCTTGACGACCAAGAGGATATTGCTAATTTATTTAAGAAATATGGACTTATTGCACTGCCTGTAGTTGACAATGAACGGCGTCTTGTGGGTATTATAACCGTTGACGATATTGTGGACGTTATTGAACAGGAAAATACAGAGGATATTGAGAAGATGTCCGCCCTTATTCCATCTGAGGATGAGTATCTTAAAACAGGTGTGTTTACCCTCGCAAAAAATAGGATTGCGTGGCTTTTGATTTTGATGATTTCAGGAACGATTTCAAGTGCAATTATAAGTGGATATGAGGCTGTTTTGGCTTCATCTATTATTCTATCCTCCTTTTTCCCTATACTTATGGATACAGGAGGCAATGCTGGTTCACAGGCATCTACACTTATTATACGTGGTATGGCAGTGGGCGAGATAGATATGAGTGATGTGTTTAAGGTTATTTGGAAAGAAATTAGAGTTGGCTTTTTAGCAGGCGTTATACTTGGTTTAGTGAATTTTGTAAGACTTATTTTACTTGGAACACCACTTAATGTTAATATAACGGTGTCCATTAGCCTTATTATTGCGGTTGTGGTGGCAAAAAGCATTGGATGTTTATTACCTATGGCAGCTAAAAAGCTTAAGTTTGACCCTGCTATTATGGCAGGGCCGCTAATAACAACCATTGTTGATGCAACATCACTTATTATTTTCTTTAACTTGGCAAAGGCTTTGGTGCTTTAAAATTTTGATAGTATTTTTAACAGCAGTGGGCGATGTATGTCCACTGCTTTTTTTGGACATAGTTCTTGACAGCAGAAGCACCTTATGCACTTATCAATATCTACATAGGGTTTGCGGTCCTTCATAGTGATTATTTTTGCGGGGCAGTTAAGTGCGCAGTCGCCACAGCCTATACATATGTTATGTTTAAATACGGGCTTTGGATGTAGGTTATGCTTAACGAAGTCCTCTAAAAATTTTGGCGGATTGTCACCCAAAAAATGCATACTGCCAGTTTTTGGTATAACAAAATCATGCTGAACAAAACTATTTATATCATCACCAATATATTCAATTTTTTCTGCTGAGTTACTGCATAAACCACGCTGAACCATGCGTGCAAGCATAGGGACTTGGTCTGTAGTTACGTTAATCATTTTAGATGCCGCCAAATCCAATTCATATGGGCTAGTTGAGGACAGAAGAGCACCTATTTGGCGTGGTTCGCCGCCTGTAGGGCCATGACCTTCCATGCCAACTATGGCATCCATAAAGGATAGAATTGGGTTTGCGTTAATGCAAATATCTATAAGGCAGTCCGCGAAGGTGAAAGGGTCGGGGCAGTTAAAGTGATACTCTGCTTTTACTGTGCCTGGTATTGTTCCAAACATATTTTTAGTTGCACCTGTCATTTTTGTCATGCAGTGGGCTTTCAGTTTGGAAACAGAAATTATTTTATCTACCTTCGTAATAAAATCAGCAATGGTAAGGTGCTTTAAAATAAGGCCCTCAGGGTTATCAGCATGGGTGGTTGCGGTATTATAGTTCAAGGTTGCACCTGTTTGTGCAGCAACTGCCTCCATACCTGTTACTTTGTATAGGGAGCGCAGAAGAATTTCGCTGAAGGGGCCACCCGGGCTGTCACCTATCACCACTTTACAGCCATAGGCAATTAAAATTTCCGCTAGGGCACGCACTACCGCAGGATGGGTGGTTGCCGCTTCATCGGGATTTTTTTTCATAATAAGGTTCACCTTTAAAAGTACGGTTTCGCCTTTATCAATATATTTGCTAACACCGCCAAGGTTGGCGAAAGATTGTGCCACGGCAGATTTCACTTTTTCATATTCATAATTACTACAGCTTAAAACTGAAACTAATATAATAATCATCTCCTTTGGTTGTATTTTACCACTAAATGGTGATATTAACTATACGAAAAATATTTTTATGTGATATACTGGAAAAAATATTAAATGAAGGAAGTGTCATATATATGGTAGACTTTTTTACAAAAAACAGAGATAAACTTTTTGAAATACTAGAGGACGGCGACCTTGCAGTATTGTTTGCAGGTGAAGCACCTACAAAGCGTGGAGATGAGAAATATTTATTTTCGCCAGATAGAAATTTTTACTATATGACAGGTATAGAGTGTGAGCGATGTGCTTTTGTACTGGCAAAGCTTGAGGGTAAAAGACTGGAAAGGCTTTACATTGAGGCCGATAATGGACAGATGGCTAAATGGGTTGGTGCAAACATCACTGAAAGTGAGGCAATAGAGGTATCTGGCATTAAGGACATTAAATTTGTAGATAGCATTTTTGACGATATAGATGTGAAAAAAAGCAATATTAAGCGCTTATTTTTAGATTGTGAGAGAAAAGATTTGTTGGAGAACCATATGCCTGAAGGCTTCAGAAAAAAATACAAGGAAGTGGTTTTTGAGGATTTATTTCCTATTATTTCCGAAATGAGAGTAATTAAAGAAAAAGAAGAAATAGAGTTCATACGAAAAGCCATACACATAACTCGTCTTGGTATTGAAGCAATGATGAAAAATGCCAAGGCTGGTATGATGGAATATGAAATTGAAGCACATTATGATTATGTTCTTCGAAAAAACGGTGTTAGGGACAAGGCTTTTTGTACAATTGCTGCAGCTGGGAAAAATGGCACAGTTTTGCATTATGTAAAAAATAATTCAAGAACCAATGACGGAGACCTGATACTTATTGATGCAGGGGCACAGATAGATTGGTACAACGGGGATTTATCACGGACATTCCCTATAAACGGAAAATTTACAGAACGCCAAAAACTGGTGTATAACATTGTTTTGGGTGGGCAGAAGCTGATTATGGATAGCATAAAGCCAGATATACCAATGCCACGTCTTAATGAAATTTTAAAAGATTATTATTACAAGGAATTGCTTGAAATTGGGCTGGTATCTACTCGTGATGATGTGTTTAAATATTACTACCACAACGTAGGGCATTTTTTGGGTGCTGAAACTCATGATGTTGGAGACAAAAGCCAGAAGTTACGAGAGGGCATGGTACTTACAGTAGAGCCGGGGTTATATATTGAGCAATGGGGGATTGGCATACGTATAGAAGACGATGTGCTGGTAACTGAAGATGGCTGTGAAAATCTTTCGGCAGAAATGATTAAGACTGTTGAGGAAATTGAAGCATTTATGGCAAAGGGTGTTTAGAAATGGATTTTTTGGAAGAGGATTTGTATGCACCCATTTGTAATTACCTAACAGAGAATGGCTATGAAGTACGTGGAGAAGTAAAGGATTGTGACATAGCTGCCTATAAGGATGAAAAGCTAACAGTGGTGGAGTTGAAAAAGGCTTTTAACTTAAAACTTATTTATCAGGCTGTAGACAGGCAGGATTTTGCCCAAAGTGTGTATATTGCCATAGGCAGAAGTAATAAGGGTATGCGGGACATAAATTACAAAAGCATGATAAAGCTTTTGAAAAGGCTTGACCTTGGGCTGATTACAGTGGCTATGGACAGCCCTATAAAAACCGTAGAAGTGATTTTAGAGCCTGAAAATGAGCGTAAAACCAAAAGCTATAAGCGGAAAAAAGCTTTGGAGGTCGAGTTTGAGGGTAGAAGCGGTGACTTTAACAAGGGTGGCATTAACAAGAAGAAAATAATAACCGCCTACCGTGAGAAATCTATAGAGATTTTATGCTTGGTTGCAAAAAATGAGGTTATAAGCAACAGTGAATTGAAGGAAAAGGGCTATGATAAAAAAGTTTTGAATATTTTGCAAAAGAACTACTATGGCTGGTTTGAAAAGGTTGGTCGTGGAAAATATGGTGTTAGTGCCATGGGAATAGAGGCGCTGGAAGAGGAAAAATACCAAAAGCTGATTGAGCATTACAGTGGAAACTAAAAACCTTGGGTGTTGCCAAACCCACTTGCTTTTTGAAAAAAGCAAGGCCAAAAACTTTTATGAAAAAACCCGCATATTTATGCGGGTTTCAACTTGTAGACCAACGATTTTACAAACAGCTTGAAATAGCTATTACATATCATCAGTAAATTTAATGAACAATTGTTTCATTTTTATAGCGTAAATCAAGGGCAAAATGAGAAAAGTCATTTTAACAAAAATATTCCAATCCGCCGAAAGAATAATATAATAAACAATTAAATTAACAATTGAAAGTAAAATAAGTTCTAAGTTCTTAACTGAGGTACCACAAGTAAGTTCTACCAACTCATTGTCTTTTGTAGTAAATTCCAACTTATCACTTTTTAAAGACCCGATTTTAATGTAAACGGAATGGTTTCCATCTTCAACGTCTATTTCGTTTATGTCAGCATTACTTATTTTTCCACAGTAGTTATCGTCAATGAAAATTTTGAAATTGCTTCCACTAGCAAAAAAATTTGACGGTCTTGATATTCTTAATATATTTATCACCTTTTTTCTTAAAAGGATTTCATGTGAAGAAATCCTTTTACTTGGCTAAATACATTTTATTTATATAACTCAACTATATTTCCTGTTTCACGGGTTTTGTTCATATCTATTACTCTTTGGTTTTTACTTCCCCTAAATTTAAGCTCCAGTGAACGCTGTTCCAATATAAACCTTCCGTCAATAAGTACATCGGTGTTATCCACAAGGGCATTAAAGTCAGGGTCATTTTTACTCAAAAGCTGTTCATAGGTATAGCCTGTATATGTCCATACGTTAAGCCCCAGTGCGTGGGCATCTTTGGCAATTTGGGCACACTGTGCCGCTTGCATAAACGGGTCACCCCCTGTTAGGGTAACTCCGTCTAGCAATGGGTTATTAGCCATAAGGCTGGCTATTTTTCCCGTATTAGTTTCCTTACCCCCGTTTATATCGTGGGTTTGTGGGTTATGGCAGGCCGGGCAATTATGTATACAGCCCTGTGTAAATACTGCAAGACGTATACCCGGGCCGTCTACTATTGAATCATTTACAACCTGTGATATTTTAATTTTCATTATAATTCAACTTCCTCAGCTACAGAATGCTTAACACGGTCCTTAACTTCGGCACGTTTTGCATCGTTAAAGCGCTCTACTGTGCCAACAAGGTAGCCTGTTATACGGCGAATACGTTGGAACCCAACATCGCCCTCATCTTCTTTTCTTCCGCACTTAGGGCATGTATCCCCAATAATGCCATTAAAGCCACAACATGGATCACGGTCTACAGGATGGTTAATTGAGCCGTAGCCAATACCAGACTCTTTCATATAACGAACAATCTTTTCAAATGCTTCAAGGTTTTCAGATGGGTCACCGTCAAGCTCTACATAAGAAATATGGCCTGCATTTGTTAGGGTATGGTATGGTGCTTCAAGCTGAATTTTCTTGAAGGCACTTATTGGGTAGTACACAGGAATATGGAAGCTGTTTGTGTAATACTCTCTATCGGTTATGCCTTCAATGCTTCCAAATTTTTCTTTATCTAGTCTTACAAATCTGCCGGACAAGCCCTCGGCTGGGGTAGCAAGAAGCGAGAAGTTTAAGCTATATTGTTTAGTTGCCATATCCATACGTTTTCTCATGTGGCTAATAATGTCTAGGCCAAGGTTTTGAGCAATTTCACTTTCACCATGATGTGCGCCAATAAGCGCTTTAAGACACTCGGCAAGGCCAATAAAGCCAACAGAAAGTGTACCATGTTTAATGACTTCACGTACCTCATCGTTATAGCCAAGTTTTTCGCTGTCAAGCCACACACCTTCACCCATAAGGAACGGATAGTTATGAACTTTTTTCTTACACTGAATTTCAAATCGTTCTAAAATTTGCTCAATTACAAGGTCAATTTTTCTGTCTAATTCGTTATAAAACCAGTCGGTATTTTTGTTTGCAAGTATACCGATTCGTGGAAGATTAATAGTTGTAAAACTTAAATTTCCACGTCCGTTACTAATTTCCTTTGTTTTATCATACTCATTTGACATAACTCTTGTACGGCAGCCCATATATGAAATCTCGGTTTCAGGGGTGCCTTTATAGTATTGAAGATTAAAAGGTGCATCCTGGAATGAAAAGTTAGGGAAAAGACGTTTTGCACTTACCCTGCATGAAAGTTGGAAAAGGTCATAATTAGGTTCACCAGGGTTAAAGTTTATACCTTCCTTAACTCTAAAAATTTGTATTGGGAAAATAGGTGTTTCCCCGTTTCCAAGACCTTTTTCAGTAACAAGCAACATATTTTTTACAACCATTCGTCCCTCAGAAGAGGTATCCATGCCATAGTTAATGGAAGAAAATGGTGTTTGCGCTCCTGCACGAGAGTGCATTGTGTTAAGGTTATGTATCAGTGCCTCCATTGCCTGATATGTTGCACGGTCGGTACCTGCAACTGCTTTTTCACGGGCATATTTTTGTGCACGGTCAATTGCTGCTTCGTCATAGCCATTGGCAAGAAGAACTTCCTTTTGTTTTTCGTTATATTCTTCGCTTTCATCAAGGGCGGGTATGAAGCCTTTGTTTTCAAGTTCTGCTTTTAAAAGAGCTTTCACAGCCGAAGAGTCTGCATCGCAAATTAGCTCTAAGGAATTTCCCATTGCTGTGAAATATCTCTTTTTAAATGTCTTTTTTACACCAGGGGCAAGACCGTAGTCAAAATTTACAATGGACTGCCCGCCATGCTGATCGTTTTGATTACTTTGTATTGCTATGCAGGCAAGGGCAGCGTAGCTGGTGATATCATTTGGCTCACGCAGTGTGCCGTGACCTGTTGAAAATCCATTTTTAAAAAGCTTTATAATATCAATTTGGCAGCAGGTAGTTGTAAGGGTATAAAAGTCTAAGTCGTGAATATGTATATCCCCTTGGGCATGTGCCTTTGAGTGCGCAGGCTTTAAAACAAACATTTCATAAAAATGCTTCGAACCTTCTGACCCGTATTTAAGCATTGTTCCCATGGCTGTGTTTCCATCTATATTAGCGTTTTCACGCTTTATATCACTTTCGTTGCTATCTTTAAATGTTATGTCATCATAGGTTTTCATAAGGCGATTGTTCATATCCCTTATTCTTGAACGCTCTGCTCTATAAAGAATATAACTTTTTGCGGTACGCACATAGCCATGGTCTATAAGCACTTTCTCAACAATATCTTGTATTTGTTCTACTGTTGGGTTTGCGTTGCCAGCAAGCTCGAAAGTCTGCTGAACCTCTTCAGCAAGTGCTAGGCAAACACTGGCTTCTTTTCGCCCAGTAGTTGCCTCAAAAGACTTATTCATTGCTGTAGCTATTTTGTTTAAATCAAACGGTGCTGTACGGCCATCTCTCTTTTTTATGGTCATTATCATTACTATTTTCCCCCTATCAAAACTATGGTTAAGTTAAGTTAATTAAAGCCGCAATAAGCGGCATTTGTTGGTACTAATCTATATACATAATTGAAGGCACTAACACTATATGTAGTGTTAGTACCTTAGGTGATGTACATATATATTGTAAAACGAAAGAAGCAAAACGTCAATACAAAATATTGAATAAAAATATTTGAGTGAATACTTAAAAAGATTGGTATATACTTTTAAATTAATTTATAAAATTGTAATAATACATAAAATAGGGGGATTTTTATGGAAACCTTTAGTTGCTTTAGAAAAAAAGAGGTTATAAATGTTTGCGATGGTATGCGACTTGGTTTTGTATGTGATTTGGAAATGGATTTAAGGCATGGCAAGATATGCAAAATAATTGTGCCTGAGGGAAATCGATATATTGGCTTTTTTTGCAGAGAACGTGAGTTTAGAATTCCATGGGAATGCATAAGAAAGATAGGTGACGACATTATATTGGTTGATGTTGTTATAGAAGAAGTGCTTTGTGGGATTGATTAAACCGTTATGCTGTTGCGGATATGATTTAATCAAACCGTATATTAAATGTTATTGACCAGATTGAAATTGTGATTTATACTTTAACATATATACTAATGAGGGGGAATACCTGTGAAGTGTCCGTTTTGTAACAACGATGATACAAAGGTAATAGATTCAAGGAGTCAAGACGATAATGCTACAATAAGGAGACGTCGGCTTTGTGATAATTGCGGTAAAAGATTTACAACATACGAAAGAATTGACACTATACCTATGACTGTTATTAAAAACAACGGCACAAGGGAAACCTTTGACAAAACCAAGCTTTTGGGCGGAATTATGAAAAGCTGCAACAAGCGCCCCATAACTGTAAGGCAGATGGAGGAAATTGCTGACGATGTAGAAAATGCAGTAATGAGCAGCATGGAAAAGGAAATTGCCAGCAAAGATATAGGCACAATGGTTATGGATAGGCTTAAGGTGATAGATGAAATTGCTTATGTTAGGTTTGCTTCGGTTTACAGGCAATTTAAAGATATTAATACTTTCATGAACGAACTGGCAAAGATGCTTAGCGAGAAAAATGAGAGCAAAAGCCAAGATTAATGAGGAAAAAACGGTTGCTTCATATTAATGGGAGTGACCGTTTTGTTATATGTATATTTAAAGATGTAATAGCGCACTAATTGTAGGGTAGGCAACCAACGCCTTGCCATATTTCTATGGTAGGTTTTTGTTTGCCCCCCTCCGAACCGTACGTACACCTTTCAATGTATACGGCTCTCCAATTGTTTCTAAATCAGTTTCCTCTAT